>JADHNJ010000037.1 GCA_016779565.1 Pseudomonadales bacterium | reverse complement strand
CCCCCCGAGAGCGCGACTTTATACCAGAAGGCTATCACTATTTCAATCGCTGTTGCTTTTCTCAAAACGCTACAAAGCTTCTTCGGCGCCCAAATATTTGGGCTGAGACTGAGCGTTAACATCCCAGGCCGACAACTTCATGGCCAGATGCGATCCTAATGAAAACCAAGTATTATGCGCTTTTCCGACAGTGTTCAGCAGTTTTCACCGATTTGGCGATGATCATGGACAATCCATTAGTGAATTTAAAACATCGACGCATCCTGTTGGGGATTACCGGCGGCATTGCTGCCTATAAAGCGGCAGAATTAACACGGCGCTTTCAAGATCACGGTGCTGATGTTCGTGTCATTATGACCCGCTCTGCAACCGAATTCATCACGCCTCTGACCATGCAGGCGTTGTCGAAACACCCTGTACACCTAGATCTACTGAATCCTGATACTGAATCGGTCATGGGACATATCGAGCTAGCCCGGTGGGCAGATTTGATTTTAATAGCCCCTGCCAGTGCGAACTTCTTGGCTCGCTTTGCCAGCGGTCACGGCGATGATCTGCTGACTACGGTTTGCCTCGCGGCAGAATGCCCTGTTGCAATAGCCCCAGCAATGAACCAAGCGATGTGGGCTAAAACCGTTACCCAAACCAATCGAAATACGCTGCTCGCCCGTGGCGCACACATCCTGGGTCCAGATGAAGGGTTGCAGGCCTGCGGTGAAATCGGCGCCGGTCGCCTGATGGCGGTCGATGATCTCATCCTGCGATCCAGCGAACTATTTAGTACTGGGACGCTGCAGGGAAAAACCGTCGTGATTACGGCTGGACCTACCCGAGAGGCGATCGACCCGGTTCGCTTTATCAGCAATCACAGTTCTGGTAAGCAGGGATACGCGCTGGCGGAAGCCGCCTCAAATGCCGGCGCTGAGGTGATTTTGGTTTCAGGGCCTACGCACCTGGATGTACCGGAACGCGTTCATCGAATAGACGTAATCTCGGCGATCGACATGCATGACGCTGTGCAAAACGTCATTGATCGCGCCGATATTTTCATTGGCGTAGCTGCGGTCGCAGATTACAGACCCAAATTAGCCGCAAATCAAAAAATCAAGAAAGACCAAAACGGTCATCAGTCTCTCCTGCTTGAATTCGTTGAAAACCCGGACATCATCAAAGCTGTTGCAACCCGTCCCAACAGACCCTTTACAGTGGGCTTTGCCGCGGAGACCCAGCGTCTTGAGACCTATGCCAGACAAAAGCTTGTGGATAAACAATTAGACATGGTTGTTGCCAATAATGTTGGGGATACCTCCATTGGGTTTAACGCAGACGTCAATGCCATCACTATTGTGACAAACCATACCTCACAAGTCTTACCGCTCATGTCGAAGCGAGCCTTATCAGAACGCCTCATAGAACTCATTGCAGCTCAGATAAGTCATCAAGGATGAGAATTAATATCAAACGCCTGCGACCTGAGGCCCTTGACCCAAGCTACGGCACAAAAGGCTCAGCCGGTGTGGATCTAAGGGCGTGCCTTGAAGAAGCCTTGACCTTGGCGCCTGGGCAAACGGAACTCATTCCAACTGGCCTTGCGATTTTTATCGAGGACCCAACGTATGCTGCCATCATTCTGCCGAGGTCTGGGCTGGGTCACAAACACGGTATTGTCCTGGGTAATCTCGTCGGCCTGATTGATTCCGATTATCAAGGTGAGTTAATGATTTCTTGTTGGAATCGAGGCCAACAGCCATTCACCGTTGAACCGAATGATCGTATTGCCCAACTTGTAGTAGTACCGATCGTGCAAGCCGACTTTGAATGGGTTGACGACTTTGATGCCAGCGCCCGCGGCGAATCCGGCTTTGGGTCGACAGGCAAATCTTAGCTATGATCTACGTTAACCCAGAGACAATTTGATGACCGTAACTCGAGACGAAGCGCTAAAAATCGCCAAGGTGCTGACCGAAGCTCTACCGTACATTCAGTCCTTTAAAGGCCGCACCATTGTCATTAAATATGGCGGTAATGCGATGACCGAGGAAGCTTTAAAAGAGAGCTTCGCTAAAGATATTGTGTTGATGAAGCTCGTTGGGCTAAATCCCGTCGTCGTCCATGGTGGTGGGCCTCAGATAGGGGATTTATTGGCCCAGCTCAATATCGAGTCGCACTTCGTCAATGGTATGCGGGTTACCGACAGCGCCACCATGGATGTCGTTGAGATGGTGCTAGGAGGACAAGTCAATAAACAAATTGTTTCGCTGATCAATCGTAGTGGTGGGCGGGCAATTGGGCTAACAGGCAAAGATGCTTCTTTGATCGAGGCCCAAAAACTTGTTGTTGAACAATCGTCCGAGGTACTCAATTCTCCTGAGATTATTGATATCGGGCAGGTTGGTGAAGTTACCAAGATCAATCGAGAAGTGCTCGATATTGCGACCAGCAGCGATCTAATTCCGGTCATAGCGCCGATTGGCTCCGGCCAAAACGGGGAATCTTTTAATATCAATGCAGACCTAGTGGCCGGTGCGATCGCCTCAGCACTTGGCGCCGAAAAACTGATTTTGCTAACCAATGTCGAGGGTATTCAGGACAATCAAGGCAAATTGCTCAGCACCCTAAATGCAAAGGAAGCTGAAAGGTTGATCGAATCCGGTGTTATCGAGGGCGGCATGCTGCCAAAAATTCAGTGCGCTCTAGACGCCGTTGCAGCTGGCGTCACCAGCGCCCATATCATCGATGGCCGGGTCGCTCATGCGGTTTTATTGGAGGTTTTAACCAATGAAGGCGTAGGTACGCAAATAGGCGACGGTTTGTGAGCGCAACCGCTCAAGGCAAGCAAGATCGCAAAGCTGATATTTTGAATCATCTGGCCAGCATGCTTGAATCTGAACCCGGTGCTCGTCTGACCACAGCGAAGCTGGCACAGGCTGTTGGGGTGTCGGAGGCCGCTTTATATCGACATTTTGCCAGTAAAGCAAAGATGTTCGAGGCCTTAATCGTTTATGCTGAGGACATCATCTTTGATCGCGTCGCGCGTATTGTTAGCGAGCAACCGACGGCGTGGACTAAAACCAGCCAAATCATTGCGCTAGTGCTTACCTTTTGTGAAAGAAATCCAGGGATCGCGCGTCTGCTGTCAGGTGACGCACTGCTCGGTGAAGCGCCCCGCTTGCGGCTTCGAGCTGCTCAGGTATTTGAACGCTTAGAAACTCAGATTAGGCAAATTTTTCGCGAAGCCAATCTCAACCAGGAACCCGAAGGCCTGCTGTCCCCTAGCGTCAGCGCCAGTCTAGCCTTAACCCTAATCGAAGGCAGGCTGGCACGATTTGTCCGAAGCGATTTCAGCCTTAAACCAACCGATACGCTCGACCCCCAAATTGACGTGCTTAGTCAACTCTTTGGACACGCAGCAGCCCAACATTAACCTGCGCATGGGCCAGCCGGGTTGAGTAAGTTAAATAATGCGTCGCCCATGAGGGCATCGTCCCAGACCGACTCCCAGCCTAATCTCTGGGCCGCCATCTTTTAGCGCCAGCATTGCGTTTAAGGGCAACCGTTTTTTGACAATCCCAGCTAAGATTTTGCGCCGTAGGTCTCGCGATACGCCATCATGCTTGCAAGGTTGTCTTGCGCATCGGTGGTGCCCAAATACTCAATGATTTGTTCGAACGTAACCAAGCTCAAGACGGGAATATCGAAGGTTTCTTCAACCTCTTGAATGGCACTTTGATCGCTATTTTGGCCGCGTTCTTGACGATCAATCGCGACGATAACCGCAGCCACCTCAGCGCCATGTCTCTGAATAATTTCGATGGACTCACGGATAGCTGTCCCTGCGGTGATCACATCATCAACAATGACAACTCGGCCAGTTAGGGGAGCACCAACCAATTGACCCCCCTCGCCGTGGGTTTTCACTTCTTTGCGAGCATAGGCATAAGGTGCGGGTCGCCCAAAATCATTCGCTAATCCAATCGCCATCGCCGCAGCCAATGGAATGCCTTTATAGGGGGGGCCAAAGAGGACATCGAAAGGCGTTTCGGATGCGACCAAAGCCTCGGCATAAAAAGATCCTAATCGCGACAGGGACGCGCCATCAGCGAATAGCCCTGCGTTAAAAAAGTAAGGGCTTATGCGTCCAGATTTAAGCTCGAAGGAACCAAACTTTAAAACACCTGCGGCAAGCGCGAATTCGATGAAAGCATTTGTCTGCACGGCCTTAAACTCCTAATTCTTAAGGGCATCCTTTTGCACATCTATCAGTGTTCGGATACCGCCTTCAGCCAAATCAAGCAGTCTGTTTAATTCGCCTCGGTCAAAAGGGGCCGCTTCAGCGGTACCTTGGACCTCAATGAAGCTACCTTGTTCGGTCATCACGACATTCATATCGGTATCGGCACTGGCGTCTTCCACATACTCCAAGTCAAGCATCGGTTCTCCGGCAACCACCCCCACGGAAACCGAGGCAATAAAGGTGCGTTCTATGGCATTGGCGTTGGGCACCTGACTGAGCGCGTCAAATAATGCGACACAGGCCCCAGTAATTGATGCCGTCCGAGTTCCCCCATCCGCTTGAATCACGTCGCAATCGATCTTAACGGTATATTCCCCCATAGAATCAAGGTTCACCGCAGCTCTCAAGGCGCGTCCTATCAGACGTTGAATCTCTTGAGTTCGACCCGATTGCTTGCCTCTTGCCGCTTCCCGCCCCATGCGTTCATGGGTTGATCTCGGCAACATGCCATATTCGGCGGTGATCCAACCCTGACCCTTGCCTCGCAGAAAGGGTGGCACGCCAGGCTCCAACGATGCCGTGCAGATCACCTGGGTATCCCCAAAGGCCACCAAGACAGAACCTTCTGCGTGCTTATTAAACCGACGAGTGATAGAGACCGGTCGCAACGCATCGAGTGACCGGTTTTGAGTTCTTACGAAAGGCGCCATATTAATCCAAGGTGAACGAAACAAAAAACATTATACTGTCTTCATAACCATTAGCGAGTAACGCACACCATGATCTCGAGCATGACCGGCTTCGCAACGCAAACCTTTGAGCAATACAGCTGGGAACTGCGGTCACTTAATCATCGCTACCTCGAAGCGACTTTTAAGATTCCTGACGATTGCCGCCATCTAGAATCTTTACTGAAGTCTAAGCTCAAGACCCAAATCAAGCGGGGTAAGGTTGAATGCACTTTAAAGCGATTGACTCAGACGGATGCTGAGATGACGCTAGATAAGACTGCGCTCTCCCAATTGGTGGCTACCTTTGAGGCCGTAGCTGAACAAAGTGAGCGGCCAATAACCCTTGATGGGCTATCGATTTTAAAATGGCCCGGGATTCTAGCCCAAAGACCGTTACAGATTGACGACGCCGGGATTATCGCGTCATTCGAATCAACCTTGACGATGTTCAACCAATCAAGGCTACGCGAGGGTGAGGCAACCGCTCAAGGCCTATATGACAAAATTAGCGAACTCGAAACACGGCTTGATGAAATCAAGGCCATGACACCCAACATTATAGCCAGTGCCCAGAACAGGCTGGCGGATCGTTTAGCGGAATTAACTCTGAGTCTTGATCCTGAGCGCCTGCACCAGGAGGTCGTCTTATTAACTAGCAAAGCAGATGTCAATGAAGAGCTCGAGCGGCTGACAGCTCATATTGCAGAGGTGCGGCGTTGCATCGATATCGGTGGCGCGATTGGCCGTCGGCTCGACTTTATGATGCAAGAGCTCAATCGCGAGGCTAATACCCTCTCGGCGAAAGCCATCGCAGCAGATTCAACCCGAGGCGCAGTAGAACTTAAGGTCTTGATCGAGCAAATGCGCGAACAAATCCAAAACCTGGAGTAGGCCTGTGCGAGTCAAGCCTATGAATCGTTGCAAGCACTATTGGCTTCTTTTACCATCGACGGCTCAGCACGGCCTCAACACATGCCACTACTATGAATAATTCGGCAAGCTCAAAACAGGGATCTGTTTACGTAATCGCAGCCGCATCCGGAACGGGCAAAACCAGTCTTGTCGCTGCTTTATTGGCTGATCATCAAGACGCCGCTGTCAGCGTCTCTCACACGACACGCGCTCAACGTCCGAACGAGCAAGACGGTATCCACTATTTTTTTGTCAGCCATGAAGCGTTCACCCAAATGATCAACGAGGGTCGTTTTATCGAGCACGCTGAGGTTTTTGGTAATCTGTACGGTACCAGTCTGGATGAGGTTAAGCGCATCACAGCGCGCGGGCAACAACTTATTCTTGAGATAGACTGGCAAGGCGCGCTTCAAGTTAAAACCGCGTTACCCGAGGCCCACCTGATTTTTATCTTGCCCCCGACCCTTGAGACCCTGAAGGCTCGATTGGTCGGGCGTGGACAGGACGATGCCGAAACCGTTGAAAAACGGTTCGAAGGTGCGGTGCATGAAATCTCTCAGTTTAGGTCCTTTGACTACCTTCTGATTAATGACGATTTTGATTCGGCACTACAGGATCTAAAGCAGATTATATTTGGTGACCCATCGCGTTATCTCACCGAGACCGTCGCTGCGCAATACGCCAAGTTGATTGAGGGTCTAACCCGGTAGCTGCCCCCTCAGCTGACTTGCCGAAGCGCGAGATTCTGGTTAGAATCCTCGCCCCTGCATGCTCCAGCGCTTGCAAACCGATCGAAAACAGCCGCCGCAAAGGACCCCAACATGGCCCGAGTTACCGTAGAAGATTGTTTAGAAAACGTCGACAACCGCTTCGAACTTGTGATGGTCGCTAGCAAGCGCGCCCGTCAGATCGCTACAGAGGGTAAGGATCCGCTGGTACCGCTGGAAAATGACAAACCGACTGTCTTAGCACTGCGTGAAATTGCTGAGGGCTTGGTGGGTCCAGAAATTCTCACGGAAAAGCCTAAAGAAGAGTTTGAGCCCATGAGCATGGAACTGCTTGCCGAATCTTTTGAAAAGGCCCCGGATCTCGACTTCTGACGCTTTAAGCGAGGCGCCGTCAGAGGCCTTTAAGTTTTTCTCCTCTTTTGCTCAAGACTGCCTTCAATTCTCAGGAATCGTTGGTATAGTCAATAGATGCAAACCATAGACACTTTTGCGACTCGACTTGAGGATTATTTGGCTCCCAGCCAGATCGACCAAGTCAAGCGTGCCTATCATTTTGCTGAAGTCGCGCATACTGGCCAGTTTCGAAAGTCAGGTGAACCCTACATCAACCATCCCCTTGCAGTAGCCGGCATCCTGGCAGACATGCACATGGACCATCAATGTCTGATGGCAGCGCTTCTCCACGATGTTATCGAAGACACTGGCGTCGCGAAAAACCAGTTAGGGGACGAGTTTGACACTCAAGTTGCTGAACTGGTCGATGGCGTCAGCAAGTTAAGCAATATGTTCCAATCTCGGGCCGAAGCTCAGGCCGAGAATTTTCAGAAAATGACCCTTGCGATGGCCAAAGACATCCGAGTTATTTTGGTCAAGCTCGCCGATCGTTTACACAATATGCGGACCCTGGGCCATCTAGCGCCAGAAAAGCGCCGGCGCATCGCCAAAGAGACCCTCGAGATCTACGCGCCGATTGCCTTAAGGCTAGGCATGAATGCCATCCGAGTCGAGTTTGAAGAACTAGGGTTTCGTGCTTTATATCCCCTGCGGTCAAGCATGATTGAAAAAGCGGTCAAGCGAGCCCGGGGCAATCGCAATGAGTTTGTTGCGAAACTCTTGACCTCTATCGAAGCCAGCCTCGCTCGTAATCACATCAAAGCCCGCGTCTTTGGTCGAGAAAAACATCTTTACAGCATCTACGACAAAATGCGCGCCAAACGTAAATCTTTTACCGAAATTATGGACGTTTATGCCTTCAGGATTGTGGTTGAGGATGTCGATACTTGCTATCGAACCCTGGGTGCCGTTCATAACTTGTATAAGCCCGTCGCCGGTCGATTCAAAGATTACATCGCAATTCCTAAGGCCAATGGCTATCAGTCTTTACACACCACGCTCTTTGGGATGCACGGCTTGCCAATCGAAATTCAAATTCGCACTGAGGACATGGAAGGTTTTGCCAACCAGGGCATTGCTGGACACTGGCTTTACAAGTCGCAAGACGCTAATGATGACTCTGGCCATCGCAGAGCGCGGGAATGGATGAAGGGCCTTTTAGAGCTTCAACAAAGTGCAGGAAACTCTTTGGAATTTATCGAAAATGTCAAAATCGACCTGTTTCCTGATGAGGTTTACATCTTCAGCCCCATGGGAGAAATCTACGAACTACCGCAAGGTTCTACGCCCATCGATTTTGCCTACGCCGTTCATACGGATATCGGCAGCTCCTGTGTTGCTTGTCGAATCGACCGCCGCTTGGCGCCGCTTAGCGCCCAACTTGAAAGCGGCCAAACCGTTGAGATTATTCGGGCCAACGGCGCCCGACCGAATCCTGACTGGTTGAATTTTGCCGTTACTGGGAAAGCCAGAAGTGGTATTCGAGGGGCGCTTAAAGCCCAACAAGACAGCGAGTCGTTAATGTTAGGGCGACGCCTAATCGAAAGAGCGCTCGCAAGTTTTAACTATCGGCTCGAACAAGTAAACCAAAGCGCAATTGACGAAGTACTCAGGAGCGCCAAATTATCTCATTTCGATGATTTGCTAGCCGAGGTTGGCCTCGGCAATCAGATGCCAAATGTTGTTGCTAGACGCCTTATAGCCGATCAAACCCCCGTTGCTGGCCTATCGGACTCAAATCAACAGGACCCGCTCTCGATTCGTGGAACTGAGGGTCTCGTGGTGACCTATGCTCGTTGCTGCAGACCTATCCCAGGAGACCCGATCATTGGTCATATCAGTGCAGGGCGGGGCATTGTTATCCATATTGAATCCTGTAACAACATGGTCGAGCTACGAGGTAAAAACGAGGAAATTATGAGTGTTCGATGGGAGGACAATCTCAGCCAAGAGTTTGCAGTCGAGCTCCGCATCGAGTTAGAACACGAGCCAGGCCTCATAGCCGTGCTCGCATCAACCGTAACGAGCGCCGATGCCAGTATTGACCGTATCAGCATTCTTGAGAGAGACGCACATTTGGCGACCGTAAATCTCGTTGTGAATGTTCAAACCCGGATCCATTTGGCCCGAGTTATCCGAAAACTCAGACACATTCATAACATCAACAAGATCGTTAGAGTTAGAAGTTGAGCAAATTCAAGATCACCACGACCAAAACCTCGCAAGCACCTGCGGCCATAGGGCCTTATAGTCAGGCCTGTAGCTTTGGCGGGCTGACATTTGTCAGCGGACAATTAGGACTAGTGCCTGAGACAGGGCTGCTCGTTAGCGACGATGTTGTCGACCAGAGCCATCAGGCTCTACTCAATCTCAAGGCCATCGCATCGGCAGAGCGTCTTTTAATGACAGATATCGTCAAGCTGACCCTGTACCTTGTCGACCTATCTGATTTCAAGCGGGTGAACGACGTTTTAAGCCAAACGCTCCTCGAGCCCTATCCAGCAAGAGCCACCGTTGGGGTAGCTGCACTTCCAATGGGTGCCAAAATAGAAATTGACGCGATCATCGCCAATACTCATGGGTGACGCCTTGCGTCAGATCCCGATCGAACGTCTAAAAGGCGTTGGCCCGACCCAGAGTCAAAAGCTTAGCCGATTGGGTATCCATTCCATTCAAGACCTTTTGTTACACTTGCCCCATCGTTTCGAAGATCGAACTAGATTAACCGCAATCGCCAATCTCAAGGTTGATCAAGGCGCCGTTATCGAGGGCGTTATTGTTGGCTCTGAGGTACAGTTTGGCCGACGGCGCAGCCTTATCGTTACCCTGCGGGACGACTCGGGTCAGATCAGTATTCGATTTTTTCATTTCTCAAAAGCGCAGCAACAGCACCTAAAAAACCAAACACGACTGCGTTGCTTTGGGGTGCCGCGCCGGGGACGAAGTGGACTGGAACTCTATCACCCGGAGTACACAGCCGCTGATAAATCGGCATTGGCAGCAACATTAACACCCGTCTATCCCGTCACCGAGGGTGTGACGCAGAACCTACTACGGAAACTGGTTCAGCAAGTCTTCACATTACCTGAAATTCAAAACGGTTTGCCTTCGCTGACCACTGACGCTACTTATCCGGACCTAATGCCTTGTCTTAAATATCTACACACGCCACCTAGTACAGCAAACTTAGGTGCTCTGGCTGAGGGCCTTGACCCACGGCAGCGAGCGTTGGCGTTTGAGGAGTTAACAGCGCACCAGGCAGGTCTCGCTCAGTTTAAGCAACAGCTACAGTTGCGACGCGCACCAGCGCTTTCATGCCAACCGAAAGCGCTTGAGGCCTTTAGTGCTCAGCTTGGCTTCACCCTTACTCGAGCTCAGCAGCGAGTCGTCGAAGAAATTGCCTTTGATGTCAATCAGACCAACCCGATGCTTCGCCTAATTCAAGGTGACGTTGGCTCTGGTAAAACCGTGGTTGCAGCATTTGCTGCCCTTATTGCACTAACCTCAGGCCATCAAGTCACCTTAATGGCCCCGACAGAAATTCTCGCAGAGCAGCATCTTAAAACCTTCAGCCAATGGTTTAGTGCCTTAGGCATCGAGCCCGCGCTGCTAACTGGTCGGTTAAATAATAGTACTCGGCAAGCCCGACGCGCCGCGTTGGCTAACGGTGAAATTAAGCTCTTAATCGGGACTCATGCGCTTTTCCAAGAAGGCGTCGAATTTAAGAATCTCGGTTTAGTCATTATCGATGAGCAGCACCGTTTTGGTGTGAATCAACGGATGGCGCTGCGCAACAAAGGTAGGGCTGAAAGCATGACGCCGCACCAGCTCATCATGACAGCAACGCCTATCCCAAGAACCTTAACCATGACGCTTTATGCCAGTATGGATTGTTCTGTGATTGACGAACTGCCACCAGGGCGACAAAAAATCGATACCCGAGTCGTCTCTGGTAACAAGCGCGGCGAGGTCATGGCTCGATTAGAATCCGCTTGCGAGTCTGGCGCCCAAGCTTATTGGGTTTGTACGCTCATCGAAACCTCTGACGTGCTCAAGGCACAGGCAGCAGAATCCGTCCTTGCCGAACTTCAACACGCCTTGCCGGGCCTTCACATCGAGCTCATTCATGGCCGTATGAAACCTCAAGATAAAGCGTCAGTGATGGCGCGATTCGTGCGCGGAGACATTCAAATCTTAGTTGCAACCACGGTTATTGAAGTGGGTGTAGATGTGCCAAATGCTAACTTTATGGTCATCGACAATGCCGAGAGACTCGGGCTTACCCAACTTCATCAACTGCGAGGCCGGGTGGGTAGAGGCGCTAAGGCGAGCTTTTGTCTCCTGCTCTATGAACCGCCTTTAGGCCGGCTGAGCAAACAGCGTTTATCCGTCTTAAGAGACTCCCAGGACGGGTTTTATATCGCCGAGCAGGACCTCGCCATTAGAGGTCCGGGGGATATTTTAGGGGATCGCCAGTCCGGCGATGTTGTCTTTAAAATTGCGGATTTGAGGCGCGACGAAGATCTCATAGCAGCGGCCCATGAGTTAGCCCAAACCCTTATTGAGCAAGCCCCGCAGCAGGCAGAGGCGTTGATGCGCCGCTGGGTCGGCGCCATCGATGAGTATCGAGAGGCCTAAGCCTTACCCGCTTCTGCAGGCGCGACACGTCCGGCCTCAGCATCTAAAAATATCGTCTCATCAAATACACCTTCCGATCGTGCGACGACACTCGCGACCGTTGCATCACCGACGACATTAACGACCGTGCGAGACATGTCTAAAAGACGATCTACGCCGATAATCAGGGCAATACCTTCGACTGGCAGCCCCACTTGGGTGAGCACCAGAGCCAGTGTAATTAGACCCACACCAGGGACGCCCGCCGTGCCCACCGAAGCCATCGTGGCCGTGAGTATCACCATCAAGTATCCGGTTAGGCCAATTTCAACATTAAATGCTTGTGCAATAAAAACTGTTGCAACGCCCTGCATAATCGCAGTGCCATCCATGTTAATCGTGGCGCCCAACGGGATCACAAAGCTACTAATACTCTTTTTGACCCCGATGCGATTTTCTACTGTCTCTAAAGTCACAGGCAGCGTCGCCCCGCTCGAAGAAGTGCTAAAGCCAAAGGCCATGACCGGAAGCATGCGCTTATAGAACGTCAGAGGATTGACGCCAACGAGGAGCCGTAGAAGCACAGAATAAGTCACAAAGAAATGCAGCAGCAGAACTAACAGCACACACAAAAAATAAGCAATCAAATCGTTGATCGCGCTGTAACCAAGCTTTGCAAATAGCGTCACCATCAAACAGAACACCCCAATCGGGGCGACCTGCATCAGCATCAGCACAAGCTGCATAATAACCTCATTCCAGCGGGCCATGGATTCACTAAGTTGTTGGCCATGGCGGCCAGATCGAGTCATCGCGATTCCCAACAAAATGGCGAACACAATAACTTGCAGCATATTGCCTTCGGCCATAGCCTTAATGGGATTGCTTGGAAAGATGTTAACAATGACTTGCACCAAAGATGGGCTTTCTTTGGCGGTAAAACTGCTGGTTTCTGCGAGATTAATCCCCAAACCAGGGTTGACAAGGTTAGCAACCCCCAAAGCCATGACAATGGCAAGCGCCGTAGTAGTCAGGTACAGACCCACGGTCTTAAGACCGATTAGCCCCATATTCTGATTACCGGCTAAATTGCTAGCACCGCAGACTAGCGATACGAAGACGAGTGGCACTACCAATAGCTTAAGGCTCGCTATAAAAACCTGACCCCCAACATCAAAGAGCCCAGCGACAAAAAACGTTTCGATAATGCCACCTGGCGCCGGCTCGGCCCAATGAATGATCGAGCCTAGGCAGAATCCGGCAAACATCGCCAATACAATCGCCCGCGTCAGTTTGCTTCGATCCATGGTGCGCCCCTGTGAATGTATTAATCCATCTCGATCATTTCAAAGTCAGCTTTACCCACGCCGCATTCTGGGCAAACCCAGTCTTCAGGAATATCATCCCACGCCGTGCCAGGCGCAATACCTTCTTCTTCTAGGCCTTCGGCCTCGTCATAAATGAACCCACACACAATACATTGCCACTTTTTCATATCGCCACATCTTCTTAAATTTAAAGTTATGTCTTTTAGCCCAAAGCACCCCAAGGACCTCCGCTGCGCAGTATACTACCGTATTTGGGCATTGATCTGCATCGCTAGCTATGGACCGAGTCACAGATATCTTGCGCGACCCCACCTTTAAAGCGCTTTTGGAGGTCGCCCGCTTAGACAAGCCCGTTGGCACCCTTTTGCTGCTTTGGCCAACACTTGCTGCACTTTGGATCGCCAGTAACGGCTGGCCCGGCTGGCATTTGTTTCTCGTGTTTACCTTAGGCACCTTTCTGACACGATCAGCCGGTTGCGTCATCAATGACATTTCTGACCGTTCTTTGGACGGTCACGTTAAGCGGACCCAACTAAGACCTCTGGCAACCGGCGCGCTTAGCGTTCGGCTCGCGTTAGCTTGGATGGTTTTTCTGTTGGCTGTCGCAGGTTTACTTGTGCTGACTACCAATTTCGAAACGATTTTACTCGCCGGCGTCAGCGCTGTGCTCGCGGGCTTATACCCTTTGATGAAACGCATTACCCATTTGCCACAACTGGTTTTGGGTGTTGCGTTTTCATTCGGCATTCCCATGGCCTTCACAGCCGTAAACGGGGAAATCAATACAGCTACCGGGCTTTTGTTTTTCGCCAACTTGGTTTGGGTCGTTGCCTACGATACCGAATACGCAATGGTTGACCGAGATGACGATCTAAAAATAGGCATTAAATCCACGGCAATTTTATTTGCCGAGCAAGATCGTTTAATTATAGGCTGCCTGCAGATCATGTTTGTTATGTTCTTATGGCAACTGGGCGAAAATCTTGCTTTTAGCAACTTATATCTCGCGTTTGTGCTTGCCATCGGCGGATTCTGTCTACGCCAGCAATGGCTGATTCGGCGTCGGGATCGCGAAGGTAGCTTTTCTGCGTTTAAAAACAATCAATACCTTGGTTTACTGCTGTTTGTCGCGATCGTCGTTGAGACCTCTATATTATGATGAAGGCCATTTCAAACCTACTTGATCAGCTTTCAGTGCGCTTGGGCAAATCCATCGCGTGGCTTATCTTACTGATGATGTTCATGACAGCCACAGTTGTTGTGATGCGATATTTTCTCAATGTTGGTTCAATTGCCCTACAAGAGGCGATTTTGTATCTGCACGGTTGTGTCATCATGCTGGGCATAGGGTATACCCTAAAAACTAACGGGCATGTGCGCGTTGATGTTTTGAACCGGCGTTTCAACCCCCGTCAGAAAGCATGGGTTGAGCTGCTTGGATGCTGCTTGTTTCTCGTGCCGCTCAGCATATTCATCCTGGTCACGAGCCTGCCATATGTCGCTTTTTCCTGGTCAGTTTTAGAGTCTTCTGGCGCCCCAGGGGGTCTGCCTGGGGTATTCATCCTGAAAACACTTATCCCTTTAATGGCGGTACTGCTATTTCTACAAGGCATCTCAGAGGCCATCAAAGCCTGGCAAACGCTTAGGAAGCGCTAATGGAGTACGCAGCTTTACTCATGTTCCTAGCTGTTTTTGGTTTTTTGTTACTGGGGTATCCGGTTGCCCTAACCCTCGCTGGCACTTCGCTCATAACAGCGGGTCTCACGGTGCTTTTTGGCTACCTTGATGCGGCTTTTCTCTATGCGCTGCCAAATCGGCTTTTTGGGATCATGACGAACCAGACCCTAATTGCCGTGCCATTGTTTGTTTTGATGGGCGTTATCCTCGAGCGGTCTCGTATTGCTGAGGATTTGCTGGACGCCATGACCAGAGCCTTTGGGCGCCTACCTGGCGGCCTTGGCCTTGCGGTTTGTTTGGTTGGCATGATGATGGCGGCCAGCACCGGGATTGTCGGCGCAACGGTTGTGACGATGGGTCTTATGGCGCTTCCTACCATGCTGCGAGCTGGCTATCATCCTGCACTGGCAACAGGGACAATTTGTGCCACAGGCACTTTGGGTCAGATTATCCCGCCATCGATTGCGCTGGTTCTACTGGGTGATGTCATCAGCAGTGGATATCAGCAAGCCCAGCTTAGCCTTGGGATTTTTAATCCAAAGTCTATTTCTGTCGGGGATTTATTTGCGGGTGCTATGGTCCCGGGGTTGTTGCTCGTCGGACTTTATAGCCTGTATATCCTCACAATTGGCCTTGTTAAACCCAGTCTTGCACCACCGGCGGACTTACCCAAGGTACCGCTGGGCCAATTAATCAAAAGCGCCGTGCCGCCCCTTGCGCTCATTATTCTTGTGCTCGGCGCCATTATTGCTGGCGCTGCCACGCCGACTGAGGCTGCTGGCGTAGGCGCGCTTGGTGCACTGGGATTGGCGGTGGTCCGCAGAACAATGCGCTTTGACGAGCTCAGAGCGGGTCTCGTGGCCACCACCGAGACCACCTGTATGGTGTTTTTTATTCTAATCGGCGCTTCACTGTTTTCTCTCGTATTCCGCGGACTCGGAGGTGACGAGATCGTTGCGCACTTATTCGATCAAATGCCTGGGGGCGTGTTCGGGGCCATGATTATCGTGATGGCGGTCATCTTTCTTCTCGGGTTTATTTTAGATTTCATCGAAATTACGTTTGTTGTGGTGCCTATTGTCGGGCCCATCTTAATGGCCATGGGCGTTGACCCTATTTGGCTAGGCATTATGATCGCCGTTAATCTACAAACCTCTTTTTTGACCCCGCCCTTTGGCTTTGCGCTCTTTTACCTAAGAGGCGTCGCCAAAGATACCGTTCAAACCACCGATCTTTATTGGGGGGTCTTGCCTTTTATTGCCATTCAAATCCTAGTGCTGGTCTGTTTAGCTTGGCAGCCAGCACTTGCTACTTGGTTACCTGGCCTAATTTATGGCTCATAACCTTCAAGGTTTGCTCGCGCATTCAAAAAGGCCCGCTCGGATAACTCGCTATAGTTCATGACACCTTGCCGGTAACTCTCATAAGATTCGTATATTTTCCGGGCCAGAGGGTCGTCGCCGACAAGAGCTTGTACCCGCTCATCTGAAATGGCTTTGAGCGCTGCTAAGACATCGTCTGGCAGTCGCCGAACCTGAACCTGATGCACATCAACCAACTCAGATAGAGCTCGATTATTGCGAGCCGTATATTCCGAAAGCACATCATTATTGATAGCTTCCGCGGCTGTGCGCAGGATAATCTGCAGATCTTTAGGTAACGAGTCATAAGCCCTCTGATTCACTATCATTTCTAGATTCGGCCCTGGCTCTTGCCATCCAGGATAGTAGTAATATTTCGCGACCTGGTGAAACCCAAGCACAAGATCGTTAAAAGGCCCGACCCACTCTGCAGCATCGATCACCCCTGTCTGCAAGCTCGTGAAAATTTCACCTGCTGGAATATTCACTGCAGTGCCGCCGGCAGCTTCAAACACTTCACCACCAAGACCGGGTATTCGCATCTTGATGCCTTTTAGGTCTGCCAGACTATTAATTTCTTTATTGAACCACCCCGCCATTTGGACGCCGGTATTGCCGCCTACCATTGGCACTAGGTTATAGCGGGCGTAAAGCTCTTCCCACAGGGCCATCCCCCCACCATGTAGCAGCCAACCGTTCATCTCTTGCGCCGACAGCCCAAAGGGTACCGCGGTAAAAAACTGAGCCGCAGGTACACTGCCCCGCCAATAATAGGCAGCCCCATGCCCCATTTGAACCGTCCCGCTAGAAACAGCTTCAAAGGTTTCAAGAGCAGGCACGACCTCACCAGCACCATATACGGTGATGTCCAAGCGGCCATTACTCATCTCGCGAACCCTGTCAGCAATGCGCTCTGGCGCCATACCCATCCCGGGGAAATTTTTCGGCCAGGTTGTTACCATACGCCAGCGGTATTGCTTCTGTGGGTCTGCCGCGGTTTCAGCACCAGGATTCTCGGTATTACCGCCACAACCCGAGATCAAAAGAACAACTGATAAAAACGCTAAAAGCTCTTTACGCATAACACCTCTCTTTCAAATTGCTTCTAATTTTGCAAACGCGAGCATCAACCATTTGCTACCCACAGCATCGAATTTAACCTCGACCCGGGCTTGTTGGCCGTGGCCCTCATAATTGGTAATCCATCCTTCACCAAATTTACTGTGAAGCACTTTTTGGCCCAATTCAAAGTCGGTACCTTCGACTTCACTGGCGATGCGTTTAACCTTGTGTTCCGTATGATAGGCCGGCCTTACAATTGATTCGTGAGACCGAACCTCCTGAATCAGGGCCTTAGGAATTTCCTGAACGAAACGGCTCACCCGGTTGTATCGGTCAGTGCCATTGAGTCGCCTGGCCTCTGCGTAAGTCAGATACAGTTTTTGCATCGCTCTGGTTACGCCGACATAACACAATCGGCGCTCCTCGGACATTCTGCCCGGTTCTTCAACAGACATTTGATGCGGAAACAGCCCTTCCTCGAGACCCGCCAAAAATACCACCGGAAACTCCAATCCCTTGGCGCTATGCATAGTCATCATCTGCACACTATCTTGATTTTGATCACCCTGTCCCTCGCCTGCCTCCAATGAGGCATGACTCAGGAACTCATCAAGTAGCGTCATATCTTGAGGCGTAGTCTCATCAAACAACGGGACATCATCAGGATCAAACGTTTGAGCAGCGCTGACCAATTCTTCTAGATTTTCGAGCCTCGCCTGTCCCTTTTCTCCGCCTTCTTTTTCATAGAAGGCCTTCAGCCCTGAAGCGTCTATGACCTCCCCGACCATGTAGGCAAGGTCCATATCTTCGGTTGCTGCATCGAGGGTATCAATCAGGTCAATAAAGCTTGAAACCGCGGCTTTAGCTCTGGCAGTGAATCCAGTATTGGCAACAAGGTTTTGCGCTGCTTGCCAGAGGGATACCCCTTGTTCACGGGCAGCATCTCGAATGATCTGTACCGACTTATCCCCTATACCCCGGGGCGGCAAATTAACAACCCGTTCAAATGCTGCATCACTGTGCCGCTGACTTAACAGTTTCAAATAAGCCAACGAAGAGCGTATTTCTGCTCGCTCAAAAAACCGCTGGCCACCATAGATTCGGTAAGGCAGCTGAGATCGGAGTAGCGCTTCTTCTAACACTCGAGACTGTGCATTTGATCGATACAAGATGGCACATTCCTGATAGGCGTGGCCCTCATGACTGAAAGCTTTGATACGCTCTACAATATATCGAGCTTCATCAATTTCGTTATAAGCCGCATAGAGGGATATCGGCTCACCCTCACCGGATTCAGTCCATAGCGCTTTACCCAGCCGATCGTCATTGTGCTCAATAATCGCGTTAGCTGCCCCTAAAATTGTTTCGGTTGATCGATAATTTTGCTCTAGCCGATAAGTTTCGGATCTTGGGTAATCATCCTGAAAGCGCTGGATATTCTCGATCTTTGCGCCTCGCCAGCCGTAGATGGACTGGTCATCATCTCCTACCACCATGAGTTTGTCGGCATCACCTGCCAAAATTCGCAGCCAGGCGTATTGAATTGCGTTGGTATCTTGAAACTCATCGACCAATATGGCTTTAAACCGCTCCTGATAGTGCGCCAAAAGGGAGGCATTTGTGAGCAAGGTTTCATGTGTTCGTAGCAACAACTCGGCAAAATCTACCATGCCGCCACGATCACAGGCTTCTTCATAGGCTTGATAAATCGACAAATGCGTCTGGATAAAAAGATCACCATCATCTTGGATATGCTGCGATCGCAGGCCTTCATCTTTTTGAGCGTTGATCCACCACACCGCTTGTTTGGCTGGCCACTTTTTATCATCAATGCCTAGATTGACTAAAACCCGCTTCACAAGCCGGAGCTGGTCATCAGCGTCGATAATCTGAAAGTTTTGATCGAGCTGTGCGTCCATCCAATGGGCTCGTAGGAATCGGTGAGCCAAACTGTGAAAAGTACCTACCCACATCCCTCGTAAAGGCATGCCGAGATGTTGCTCAATCCGAGCGCGCATTTCCGCGGCTGCCTTATTCGTAAACGTCACCGCTAAAATACCAAAAGGCGATAAGCCCTCGGTTTGAACAAGCCAGGCAATCCTTTGCGTTAGCACCCGAGTTTTACCACTACCAGCACCGGCAAGCACCAAAGCGCTGCCTTGAGGAGCCGTCACGGCAGCGCGCTGCTCTCGATTGAGCGCATCTAAGATTTGCGTGACATCCATGACAATATAATCCTGTTGTCTGATAAACCATCTGCAGATACTGGGAGTGCACTATTTTGCCACTCCCAGACGCTTATAGTGTAGCATTTCGATCGCTGACCAAACCGATATCAAATCAGCAGCCAAGCAATTGCAAAACCGTTCGGTGCTTGCGGGAATTGGAGAGAATCCGTTATGAAACTGATCAGAAAATGGGCCTTGTCAATAAGACGTCGATCTAAAGATTTTTTATTCGACGGCGATGATCTTGCGTTCAAAGCAGCCGCGACCGGCGCCCAAGTCTATGCTGAGTATGGCGTAGGCAAATCTAGTGTGTGGATGTTACGCAACACTGCCGCTCAAATTATCGCAGTGGATACGTCCGAGCATTGGATCAACCGCGTCAAAGATCAAATCGCCGACGCCGGACGCTTTGATGTCGAATGGGTTAATCTGGGTCCGGTCGGTTGGGCGGGTAGACCTATTAGCTACCGTCATCGCCACTTGTTCCAGCAATACGTCAACTCGGTTTGGGAACGCCATTTAAGCCCAGACCTGGTTCTCATCGATGGTCGATGCCGGGTGGCTTGTTTTTTAACAAGTTTGGCTCGGGCCAAACCAGGTTGCCGCATTTTCTTCGACGACTATACAGACCGTCCCCAATACCACTTGGTAGAAGAATACCTTAACCCTGCGGGTTTCTGTGGTCGGCAAGCAGAATTTCTTGTACCCGATGACGTAGATCGCGCCACTGTTTTAGCCGAGGCCAATCGGTTTATCTATGTGCTTGATTAAAGCGAATTTGACGCAGGCGCGATCACCCGCTCAATAGTTTAATGCGAGCCCTTTTCTATCTGTACATGACACTCGCCATTTTAGCGCTGCAAAATCCGTTTTTACGCCGCCATCAAGATCTTATCGCCAGCCTTCTACGTAACACGTCCATTGACCAATAGCATTTGGGGCACTCAGTTAATGCAAAAAATCGTCTTTAATCATTGGCAGACCGGAGAAACACTCATCGTCGTTGGCGAAATTGACCCAAAATTAAATAATCAGGCTTCTGATCGCCTGGTGATCACTCGATCAGATGGCTCCTATGAGGACATTATTAAATCTACGATCGTAGAACAGACCCCAGTTACCGACGCTGCCGGCTAGCGCTTCCCTAAACCGGTTTCATTGCTACGCCGACAGGCTTAAAAACCCTTCGCCTCAAGCTCGAATGAGGGCGCCAGTTAAATCTTAATTACACCTAGATAATTATCTAACGATTCATCGCGGGCCTGCGGTAATCGATTGCCTCGTTGCGTCGCAAAGGTTATCTTACTCAGATTAATGACTGGCATTAACCGTAGCGAGTGATTCTAAGAGACCGCCATTATTAAAAAGGCCCTCTGAGGACACCATCGGCAAGCGCCATATCTTTTTAATGAGAAATGCATTCTTAACGGCGCATACAGTTGGGACGCAGTCGGTGAACCTGGAGAGACTGCGATTTACTCACTTTATTTAGAGGCTTTGGTGATTCAACGCCCCAAGAGGCATAACTGGTAAGGCCCAATGTTAACGCGCATATTGAAAACCCTCTTGGTTCTACTAACGACCCTTATCGTAATTGTTGGTGTGGGGTTCTGGTTTATCTTTTTCAGTGAAAGACCCCCTTTAACCATGGATCCTGCTGTATTGGCGGGAGACGGGAGCCTGATTAATTATTGCGAGCTACCGGTCCTAGATGGTAGCGGTAAAATGGCCGCAGATATTCCCAAAGGCAATACCCCCGGATGTGGATATCAACGTTTTCCTTCATCAGTACTGGGGGACTGCAGAGAACCATTGCCAGAAAATGCAGACGATTTACGCGGACTTTGGATCGGCGTTGAGGGCAAAGTTGGTCACGTCGAACGAATAGAGCAATGTGGATCCCGCGTGGTGGTCACTTCATCAGGCATCATTCACGATGCTGGCCCGAATAGCTCTGGCGGGCTTACCAGCAACGATACTGAGGGCGCTATTTTCTTTAAGATCGGTGAAACGCCCTATTGTCCTCGAACCTCGGCTGGGGTGACCTGGAATAAAAAGGTGCTTGATTTTCATATTTTTGGGTTTGGCCCCGTGGTGGTTCGTCGATATCGAGACGGCGAACAACTTATTTGGGAGTATGCAGACGGTTCGGTAACTCGCCTAAACCGACTCTGTCGACTGCCTGAGGGCCATCGAGAACCTAGTCCCCGAGGGCCACAGTATCAAGTGCCCTGGTTCTAACTACGATGCCTAACAAATAAGATGACGTGACTGTAGCGGACTACGCCTATTATAAATTTTGGGACTGTTCGCTAGCCGTTCAAACCACCAACGGTATGGCGCACTTAAATTTCAACTACCAATTTACGGCAATGGAGCTTCTATCAATGGGAAAACCTCACTTATTACGACGCCTTCTCACACTCGTTGTGACGCTGCCCGCGCTTTTATTTATCGTGATGGGCCTTCGTTGGCTAATCAACCCTGCCGGCATTAGTCCAGATCTTGGGCTGAGCCTGCAAACCGGGCTGGGCCTGAGTGCTCAAATCGGCGACTTTAGCGCCTTCTTCCTGGTTGCGGGTCTATGTATTTTGTTTGGATTAGTAACCTCTCAACCCATCTGGTATTACCCGCCCGCAATGCTTTTGACCCTCGCAGCTATTGGGCGTACCGTTGCCTGGATCTTGCACGGTGCCGACTTTGCAACGTCCGCCATACTTTTTGAGATCACCGTTGCCAGCCTTCTTCTGTTCGCCTCAAAAAATCTGACCCAGCCGAGACCAGAATGACCCGTCAATCGCTTTACCTTGCTTTTACTACCAGCCTGTTGCTGGTGTTATCTGCAGTTGCCGAAGGGCAAACCGCCCGACCCAATATTATTTTTTTATTAGCGGACGACCTCGGCTTTACCGACATCGCGCCCTACGGCAGTGAAGTTAATACCCCAACCCTCTCGGAATTAGCAGAATCGGGTACACGTTTTACCAACTATCACACCGCAGCCAACTGCGCGCCAGCACGGGCTATGTTGCTCACGGGTGTTAGTAGCCATTTAGCTGGCGTCCCTAATATCCCTGAGATGCTATCCCCCGAGCAAAAATTACAAGACAACTATCAAGGTGTCTTAGGTGACAATGTAGTGACCATCGCGACTTTGCTTGAGGGTGCCGGATACCATACCTATATGGCCGGCAAATGGCACTTAGGAGCAGCTCCAGGCAAATTACCCAGCCAAAGAGGCTTTGAGCGCACGGTTGCGCTTATGGATTCTGGTGCGGATAACTTTGAGCAACGGCCTTACCTACCCATTTACGATCAAGCAAACTGGTTTGCAGATGGGAAACGCTTCGAATTGCCAGACGATTTCTATTCCTCAAAGTTTCTCATCGATAAGACCATCGAATTCATCGATAGCAATCTTGCCGATGGAAAACCTTTCTTTGCCTATGTACCCTTTCAGGCGGTTCATATTCCCGTGCAGGCGCCACAACCTTATATCGATCGCTACATGGGGGTTTATGACAAGGGCTGGCAGGAATTACGAGCTGCTCGGTTAGCCAGCGCGGTTGACCTCGGGATCCTACCCGCCTCCGTGCCAATGATTGAAATGCCATCGACTTCTGACTGGAACGATTTAACGCCTGAAAGAAAGCGCTATGAAGCTAAACGCATGGCGGTGTACGCGGGTATGATCGAAGCCATGGACAACCATATAGGTCGGTTAATTGCCTATCTAAAAGACAACGGGCAACTAGATAACACGATCTTTATTTTTACCTCAGATAATGGCGCTGAGGGCAGCGGTGCGCACGACCCCACAAACCTAGCGACCCAATTAATGATTCGCCAGCGTGGTTACAACACCGATTACGAAACGCTGGGTCTAAAAGGCAGTTTTAATACCATAAATCCCGGTTTTACGAGCGCAGCGGTAAGCCCCCTTGCTTACTATAAATTTTATGCTGGCGAGGGTGGGTTGCGAGTTCCTTTGGTTATTTCAGGCAAACCGCTGGGCGAGACCGTGATGCAGACGGAGGCTTTTGCATGGGCCACCGATGTCGCAGCAACGATTCTTAGCTTTGCTCAAGTTAGTCCGCCAGCAGGCCGCTATGGGGGGAGGCCAGTGTTGCCGATCTCTGGCAAGGACTTAGGTCCCGTATTGCGCGGTGAACGCAACCGCGTCTATCACGAATCTGAAACCGTTGGCTATGAATTGACCGGTCATGGTGCGCTCTTTCAAGGTGATTACAAAATCGTGCGCAACCAGCCACCACTAGGCGATGGCCAATGGCGCCTCTTTAACATCGTGACTGATCCAGGGGAAACTCAAGATTTACGGCAGCAAATGCCGGATCGCTTTGAG
>JADHNJ010000002.1 GCA_016779565.1 Pseudomonadales bacterium | reverse complement strand
GGTTTGCCGTTGGGAGAGCCCGTTTCGGGCAATGCTTATGAACAGCAGGATGACCTTGCCGGTGACCGTCAGTTTGCCACTAATTTATCCGACGCGACTCGTAGATTTGCTCGGTCAAAAGTGGTTGAGCAAATCTTCGGTGCCGCGTTCCAAGAGCACTTTTCGGCGAGTCGTGAATGGGAAGTTCGAGAATATGAACGGCATGTGAATGATTGGCAGCTCACACGTTATTTCGAAATTATTTGAAGGCCTCAGCCGTGATGAATATTGGAATCTTGAAAGCTGATAGCGTTATGCCCGAATTGCAACGTGAGCATGGCGATTACTCTGACATGTTTAAACGTTTGTTGTTGGCAGTTGAGCCAACGCTAGAAGTGACAATCTTTGATGTCGAGCACGGCGATTACCCCGCTAATCTTGATGTTTGTAACGGTTATGTCATCACTGGAAGTAAGCGGAGTGTCTATGAGGATGAGCCGTGGATCCAAGCGCTTGGTGCCTTTGTTCAACGCCTGCATTCGGTGAAAAAACCATTAGTCGGTATTTGTTTCGGTCATCAATTAGTCGCTGAGTATCTCGGCGGCAAAACTGAAAAAAGTCCTAGGGGCTGGGGCGTTGGGCGCCATGAGACTCGGCTCAAGCGCGAGTTGGGGAAAGCAGCGCCTGCTGAAGCCAAATTTTCGCTGTTATCGAGTCATCAGGACCAAGTCGTTCGGGTACCCGAGGGCGGTGAAATCATTGCCGAGAGTGATTTCTGTCCGATTGCAGGCATGCGACTGGGTCACCATATTCTAACGTTTCAGGGTCACCCCGAATTTAGCGTGCCATATGCGAGAGCGCTACTTGAGATTCGCCGATCTCAAGTGGGCGAGGCAACCTATGATAAGGCTTTAGCGTCGTTTTCGGAGGCGCCGGATCAGCAGCAAGTCGCAGCTTGGATGATTGACTTTATTGCCAGAGCTCAGGTGCAGAGTTAGCTTAATTTCAATCTAAGGCAATCGAATTGGTCGTCTAATTGATCTGCCTTCTCGGCTCTTCAAAAGCTCATAGTTTAAAGCAGTCCTATCCAGCGTCAGGGTAGGGGTGCGAGACTAACTTTGATAGTATTAAAAGTCCTTCAAGCGTGTCAGATGTCTGGCTTAGATACGGCCAGACATAAAGCAGCGTCAGGCCGGGAAAAGTAGGCAATGGAAACGACAGCCCGAATGTTCAGACAATCCGATATTAGAGGTGCTGTCCCCGATGACATCGACGCCGCCTGGGCCTACCGACTCGGGAAAACCTTGGCAAAAACCATTAGCGTGACTTCCTTTGGCGTGGGTTTTGATACTCGGGCAACCAGTCCAGAGCTTGCTGAAGCTTTGAGATTAGGGCTCGCTGATCAAGGTGGGGAGGTCGTTGATTTGGGATTATGCCCGACCGAGGTGATCGCCTTTGCAGTAGCGTCTGGTCAGGTGGCCTTTGGTATCATGGTTACAGCCAGTCATAATCCTGAGCCCGATAATGGCTTCAAGTTATTCCCAGAGAGACAGTTAGAAGTTGCTTTAAAGCCGTTGTTGGCGTCTCTTAGGCAGGCGCTGACGTCATATTCAGATGGGTTTCTGGCCAATCGCAGCCAATCACCAGGGCGGCGTCTCGATTTGATACCCCAATACGTAGAATATGTGGCTAATTTAGTTGACCTGAATTGGTCCAATGGCGCCATCGCCCTGAATGGGCTAAACGGTACTGCATCATTGGTTGCTGAACCTTTAGCTGAGCGACTCGGTTTGACAGTGCAATGGTGCCCTCAGCTCACCGCTGGCCTGCCGCCCGAGGGGCCTGACCCGGTAAAACCGAGGCTGCTCGGTCAAACCGGACAATTCACTCAGGCACTGGGCGCAGCACTTGGTGTGGCCTGGGATGGCGACTGTGATCGTTGTGTCTTTCTTGACGAACACGGCAATGGTGTGCCGAGCCCCTATACCATGGCCATGATGGCAGACTATTTTTTGGCTGGATCGACAGACCAGCATGTGGTTCACGATTCAAAGCTTGTCCTGAGTATCGAAAAAGCGATCAAACGGCATCAGGCTGCGAGCACTCGTGTGGGTACGGGTTCTGGGCATATGCGCGCTGCTATGCAGCGCACCGACGCGATCTATGGAGGTGAGTCTTCCGCGCATCATTACTTCGGCAAAATTCAGGGATTCGACTCCGGAATGTTGTCTTGGTTGACCATGTTAGATCTGCTATCAAAATCAGATCGCCCACTCTCTCAATTGGCCTCAGACTATCGCTCGGAAGTGGTTGTGCTACCGGAAATTAGTGTTGGTGTAGATGCTCCAGATCGTTTTCTAGAAGCACTTGATGCACATTTATCTCCCGATCTTGTTAAGGCGGACTTTGAGGTCGGGCGCGCCTACTATTTGCAAGATGGCATACGGTTCAGCTTGAACCCCTCAACCACCGAGCCATTAATGCGATTGAATTTTGAAAGTACTGGAAGCGACGAGGCGCTACTGCAACGCGCTGAGTCAATCCTTGGGGTTGTTTGGCCCTATCAGAACAATCCTGAGTTGGCGAAGCCAGCGCTTGTTCCTGCCTAACTGGTGGCCACAAAGGGTTGGGTTACCATAACCAGGCGGCCCCTCTGACGCCACTGGCGTCACCGTGTTTAGCCTTTGCAACCACAGTGTTGATGTGGTCCGAAAAGACATACGGTGAAAGCCTCGACACGATTTCTCGATTGAGGCCTTCAATGTTAGAAAGGCCGCCACCCAAGATGATGCAATCAGGGTCTATGACGTTGATCACGGTGGACAGGCCGAGGGCTGCAAGTTCGCAGTAAAGATCAAAGATCATTTGACGATAGGTGTTAGGGACCGAACCAGAAAAAATCTCTAAAGCAGTTGCTGACTGCCCGGTGATCTCCCGGTAGGTTCTGCTGACCCCCGGCCCTGAAAGCCAAGTTTCGATGCAGTCAGTTTTGCCACAGTAGCAGGCTCTTCCTCGGACCAAAGCGCTGGCTAGCTCTTGAGGGAGGCGGTCGAGGGGCATCAAATTGTGTCCCCATTCACCGACGATCGCGTTGGGCCCGTTGGCGATGCGCTGCTGTAGGCATATGCCGCCGCCAACACCGGTCCCTAGGATCACTCCAAATACTAGATCAGCGCCTGCTCCAGCGCCATCAACAGCTTCTGATAACGTGAAACAATCCGCATCATTGGCCATTCGGATCGGCTGCTGACAGATCTTTTCTAAGTCCCCCAGAAGGTCCTGCCCATTGATAACGGTTGTATTGCTGTTCTTCATCAAGCCGGTTTTGCTTGATCGAGCGCCAGGCGTGCCAATGCCAATCGTCGTTGTCTGAGAAGAACCTGCTGCCTGTTGTGCCGCAGTAATGGTCTTACTTAGAGCATCTAAAATTCCCTGGTAACTTGCTTGCGGTGTGGCTTGCCGTTGCTGATACAGGACTTTGCCGGTAGCAGAGAGCTTGAGAGTTGCGATTTTTGTGCCGCCCAAGTCAATGCCAATTCGATCTGGGAGTTGCGCAGAGGCTTCGGTTGGCTCGCGCGAGGCCTCAAGTGCCACAGAAGGTCCGACGAACAATTTGATCTGGTCCCGGCGCCTGAGCGAAGATTGAGTCCGCCCTTTCAGGATTGTAGGGATCAGTGACCGCAGCTAACATCTCGGAAAAATGTTCGAAACGGTCATGCTGATACGCCTCGGCGATGGCAAATTCAATTTGATGATTTCTTGGAATAACGTAAGGATTACTGGTCATCATCAGGGCTTCGGCTGCTGTAATATCATCGATTAAAGATCGCCATCGCTCGGTCCAGTGCTGCCAGTCAGGGTGCTCAAAAATGGCTTGGTCTTCGCTTAAATTTTGGACTAAAGCATTAAAGCTCAAGGTGAAGTCCATTTTATCTCGCTCAAGCAGTCGTAACATGTCGAGATATAAGGACGTACTGGCATCGGTTGCGGGTAGGCCCAACTTAGCCGCACTGTGTCGCCGCCAATAGCCGTCAAAAATCTCCGGAAAAGCTTCTAGAGCAGTTTTTGCTGCTGCAATTGAGAGATGCTCATCATCATCAAGCAGTGGTAACAAGGCCTGGGCGAAGGTCATCAGATTCCAATGTGCAATGCTCGGTTGATTTTGAAAGGCGTAGCGTGCGCCTTGATCGATAGCGCTGTAAACGGCTGCCTGGCTGAACGTGTCCATAAAGGCACAAGGACCATAATCAACGGTCTCACCGGTCACCAACATGTTGTCTGTGTTCATCACCCCGTGGATAAATCCCAAAGATTGCCAATGACTGACAAGGCACGCGACTTTGTCAATCACGGCCTCCAGCAACTTAAGGTAAGGATTGGTGGTAGTAACCAGTGCTGGAAAATGCCGAGCGATCGTGTAGTCAGCCAATTCGCGGAGGCCTGCATGATCTTGCTGGGCACTGAAGTATTGGAAGGTACCAAACCGAATATGACTTTGAGCGACTCGAGTGAGGATGCCGCCCGGTTCAGGCCGCTCTCGTTGAACCAGTTCCCCGGTGCTAATCGCAAAAAGGCTCCGAGTTGTGGGTACGCCAAGGGCGGCCATTGCCTCAGAGACTAAATACTCTCTCAGCACTGGACCTAAAGGCGATCTACCATCGCCGCCTCGAGAATAACTGGTTGGACCCGAGCCTTTTAGCTGGAGATCGAATCGAGCATCTTCAGAGAGGATCTCACCCAAAAGCAAAGCACGCCCGTCGCCAAGGCGAGGGTTGAAGTTTCCAAACTGAAATCCCGCATAAACTGTAGCGATGGGATCAGACCCGGACAGCGACTCGTTCCCAGCGAAAACCGCGACGGCCGACTCGGAGCGAAACCAATCTGGGTCAATACCAAGGGATGCAGCCAGTTCGATATTGGCGTGGACCAATGCTGGAGAGGCAACAGGTTGGAGCGGTTGCCGGGTATAAAAGGTGTCCGGTAATTTGCAATAAGAGTTGGAGAAACTTATAGGTGCACTCATGGATAAACTTTAGCACAATGGGATTCGATTCCCACTGATGTTAAATGGATAAGGCTCTATGTTTTTTGACGAGCGCACGAGTTTTGAATCTTGGCCAGAGTTTGTCCGAGAAGTCCTCACTGAAGACCGTTATGGCTGTCCTTGTTGTTCGATAATCCCTGCGGCCCTTGCAGAGGAGAGCAGACACGCGGAGCAGCTGACAGAGCCTAGCCATTGGGCCGAACGATCGCCAGAGATCAGTCAGCGGGTCGATGGTCTTTGGGTGAACGCGAAGATTTACACGATGGACGACTCAAAACCTTTCGCTGAGGCTATGGCAATTAAAGATGGTCGAATTGTTGCCTGTGGGTCGACAGAGGCATTAGTCGCCGCTCATGGACAGGAATTAGAGGTCATTGATGCCGAGGGTAGGGTGATATTGCCTGGTTTTATTGAGCCACATATGCATTTTCTACCGATTGCGACCATTGGACAGCTAGAGGATATTGGGCCTTTTCGGTTTTCCAAAACGGTTGATGCGCTTGCACATCTAAAAAAGTTGGCCGAAGGTCTGGGGCCTAACGAGTGGTTATTGGCGCGACAATTTGACCCCTCGTTGCAAGAAGGTCTGACGGAATTAACCAAAGATGCACTTGATGAGGTGAGTCGGTCAAATGCGGTCTTGGTCTACAATGCTTCACTGCATTTTGCCTACTGCAATTCGAAGGCGCTTGAACTCGCAGGCATTAACGCCGCTACCCCAGATGATCCAGCATCGCCGTATGGGCGAGATCAATGGGGTGAGCCCAATGGGGTCTTAAAAGGTAACCGAGCTATTGGCTCCGTCGCGCGTCATAACCCTGCCCGAGGCGATTATGATCTTGCCTCAGGTGCTCTAGCGGTCTGTGCCCGCGCTAATCGGCAAGGGATTACCACGGTCTGTGATCAGGCGACTGGTATGACCCAAGGGGTCAAAGAAGTCGACATCTACGAGGCTTTAGCCGCCTCCGGGCGGATGACCGTGCGGCTAAGATATTCGCTCAGTTATGCGCTGGCAGAACGCTGGGATGCGACTGATGTGCAGTTTGGTCGAGGCGATGATTGGGTTCGTGCATCTGGCTGGAAAATTGTCTCTGATGGTTCTAATCAGGGGTTTTCAGGGTTGCAACGTGCGCCATACCTTTATAAAGAGGATGCTGGTCTGGCCTATGTAGAGCCAGAGGCGTTAACCGCAATGGTCAAAGACAGAACAGAGCGGGGTTGGCCGCTGGTCATACATGCCAATGGAGATTTGGCTATCGATCGGGTGTTGGATGCGTTCGAGGCTACTGTGGCTAGTGGGCTGCCCCTAGTTGAGCCCTGCCGGATAGAGCACTGCAGTATATTGCACGACGAACAGATTGTAAGAATGAAAGCGCTAGGCGTGTCGCCGAGTTTTTTGATTGGTCACGTGTATTATTGGGGCCACGCGATGCGAGACCAGGTCTTTGGTGAGGCTAAAGCCGTGCTACTGGATCGTACCAAAGCTTGTGAAGATGCGGGTATTCGTTGGACTTTACATTCTGATGAGCCGGTCACCAACATGAATCCATTGCGATGTATCGAAAATGCAGTCACGCGTCGTTTATGGAAAGAACCTGACAACCAGCTAGCACCCTGGGAGGCTGTACCTGTCATGAGTGCGCTTCGGGCAATGACGATTGATGCAGCGTGGCAGTGCCATTCAGATCATGAAATTGGATCTCTTGTCGCAGGCAAGTGTGCAGATTTTGTGATTTTAGGGGAGGATCCGCTGACCGTTTCTCCGGATGCTATTAAAGACATCGCTATTTTTCAAACATGGGTTGCGGGTCGACGGGTTTATGATCAAATGACGGCGATCGAGGACGAGTTGACGGCCTAGTATTCGATTAAGGTTAGGGTAAGTTCGATCGGAAGGCTCGTCTCAGGCGCAAGATGGCAGAGACAATCGCTGCAGCAATGCAAAAGTGTTCGCGTTGATAACGCATCCGGCGCAAGTCAAGCGCTGAAGCGATCCGTCATAGGCTCAGAGACTCAGTATTGCAGCTAAGCGCAAAAGAATAATCAAAGGAGTGAAACCTTATGAATGGTGCTGAGAGCATGTTAGAAACGTTAATCAACGGAGGCATCGAAGTGTGTTTTTCGAATCCTGGTACCTCCGAGATGCATATGGTCGCCGCCATAGGTAAAAGCAGTAAGATGCGATCGATACTCAGTCTGTTTGAGGGCGTTTGTTCAGGTGCTGCTGACGGGTATGCGCGGATGGCCGGTAAGCCCGCTTTGACGCTACTCCATTTGGGTCCAGGTCTGTCGAACGCGTCGGCAAATCTGCACAACGCGCGCAAGGCGAGGTCTCCGGTGATTAATCTAATCGGTGATCATGCAACCTACCACAAACAATATGATGCGCCGTTAAACTCGGATGTCATCGGCTTGTCTGGCCCGGTTTCTCATTGGGTGAGAAGTGTCGAGAGCGCAGAAGCACTGCCCGGCGATACCGCCGAAGCGGTACAGGCGGCGATGCTTCGTCCGGGTCAAATCGCAACGTTGATAATTCCTGCAGACTGCGCTTGGGATCCATCAGGAGAGCCTGTTGGGGCTTTACCGATTCCTGAAGATGGCATTGCCCATTCAGAGGCTATCGAAGAGGCGGTCAAGTTGTTAAAAAACGGCCGTAAAACCATGCTGCTTATGTCGCATCGGGCGCTAACCGAAGAAGCGCTCGATTTGGCCGATCAAATTGCTCAAGTGACGGGTGCTTCGCTGATGTGCGACACCTTCACTCCGAAACTAGCCAGAGGGCAGGGCAGGTGTGATATCGAGCGGCTAGGGTATTTTGCCGAGCAAGCAATGGTACAACTGGCGGAGGTCGAGCAACTGATAATGGTCTGCACCAAGCCACCGGTTGGTTTTTTCGCCTATCCAGAGAAACCCAGTGAGTTTTATCCGGAAGGTTGTTCGCTCCATACCTTGGCAGCTATTGAAGAAGATCCTATAAATGCGCTTTCTCGATTGGTCGATGCCTTAGACGCTGGGGCTGTAAAGCCGAGGCGATTGCCGTTGGATAAGCCTGACTTGGCGACGGGCGCGTTGACTCTTGAGAGTATGGCCAGAGCGGTCGGACATTTTTTGCCGGTTGATGCCATTGTGGTTGATGAAAGCGCTACATCGGGAGCTTTTATACCCGCGATGACTCGAACCGCTGAACCGCACGACTGGTTATCTTTAACGGGCGGCTCAATTGGTTACGGATTACCGGTTGCCATTGGCGCAGCAGTCGCTTGCCCGGATCGAAAAACGCTGTGCTTGCATGGAGACGGCGGCGCTATGTATACCATCCAAGCACTTTGGACGATGGCAAGAGAATCGCTTGACGTTTGTGTGGTGATATTTGCAAACCGCAAATATCAAATACTGCAAGTGGAGCTTGCTCGGGTCGGGGCGCAGTCGATGAATAAGCAGACGTTAGATATGCTGGATTTGAGTAACCCCGATCTCGATTTTGTGAAAATAGCAGAAGGGATGGGCGTCCGGGCATCCAGAGCCGACACCGCTGATACGTTTAATGAATTGCTCGGGAAAGCAATGCAAACCCCTGGGCCTTGCCTCATTGAGGCGGTTTTCGACTAGTTGAGCAAGCTCGTCAGTGATGACGCATAAAGATCGAGTTTTTTAAGGACCTGATCGGGTGCAGCCGCAGGCAGTGGTAACAAAACTCGGTTGATGCCAGCCTCCGCAAAGCGCTCGAGGGTCGCCAGATCCGAGGGCGCACCAAAAACTGAGGTGCTAACTTCAGAGAAGTCGCGACCTTCTTCCTCGCATATCTGCTTGAGTCGAGCTAGGTTAGGTTCCGCTTCAAAGCCATGTCGCGCGCGAGGTAACCAGCCATTGGCATAGCGAGCGATCCGGCGCAGCGTGTGATCGGTTTCGCCGCCAATCAAGATCGGCGGTCCTTCAACTTGAAGAGGTTTGGGGGAAGACACTGTCTCCTCAAAGCGGACGTGCTGACCCTCGTAGGCATAGGTCGGTTGGGACCAGAGGCCTTTAAGGGCAACCATTTGTTCTTCGAGTTTTTTAAATCTTGATGAAAACAACGTGCCGTGCTGAGCCATTTCTTCAGCGTTCCAGCCAGCACCGACCCCAAATAATAGACGGCCCCCGGACAGTCGATCTAAGCTGGCAACCAATTTGGCTGTAACCAGGGTGTCACGCTGGGGAAGCAAGCAGATGCCCGTGCCCAATCGCAACCTTTGGCTCGCTGCAGCGGCAGTGGCCAGCCAGACAAAGGGGTCAAAAGTGTGGTAGTACTCCTCGGGCAATTCAGCACCACCGGGCCAGGGGGAAGTTCTGGCAGTAGGTATTTGAGTGTGCTCGGGCACAAACAACGATTCAAAGCCTCTGGCCTCAAGGGCTTCGGCTAATGGTTTCGGTCCTATCGTGGTATGCGTAGGAAAAATCATGACGCCAATGGCAAGCTTGCTCATCGTCCGATGTACCCCCTATTCCAAGTTGGACTAATGGTAATCTCGTTTAGGCAAACATGCGCAGGGGTTTGGCAAACGTATAATATGAGATCACCTAGATCTTCGGGTTGGACCATTTTTGCCCTATCTTCAGTGCTAACGGGGATTGGCCGAGCGTCAAGAATTTCGGTTGCTACCTCGCCAGGGCATATGGCGCAGGCTCTGATGCCGTCAGCGCAATATTCTTGGTTGATGCTTTCTGTCATGGCGTTTAGTCCATGTTTTGCCGTTGAGTAAGCAGCTCCTGAAACTCTGCTTACAAATCGACCTGCCCAAGATGAAATATTCACAATGAGGCCGTCTTGCTGCGCTTTCATGACCGGTAAAACCGCGTGACAGCAATAAAAAGCGCCATTCAAATCGACATCGATGACGGTCCGCCAATCGTCAGTGCTGAGCTGCTGCCAAGCTCGATCTTTCACGTTTAGACCTGCACTATGGACTAGAACATCTATTCGACCAAAGGTCTGCATGATTTGGTCAACGACTGCGGTAACAGCGGTCAGATCGCTGACGTCTGCCGGCGCAATCATTGACTTTCCTGGGAGTTGTTCAGCGAGTGTTGAAAGATGGGCCGTGCGTCGCCCGGATAAAATAACGATGGCGCCTGCATGACTGAGCGCACGCGCGGCTGCCGCTCCGATACCAGATGACGCTCCGGTAATCCAAATGACCTTGTCAGATATGTCCGATAACATAGCCCGCTCCAAAACTGTCATCTTTCCTTAGATGATAAGATCGGGTCAATAGAATCTTTGGATCTGGAATGCGCATTATGGGTTCGAGTCAGCCAAGACAATGAAACAGCATGTCGACTACCAAATGCTACTGGCTGACAGCAGGGGTGCGAAATGCCAAATGTCTGTGGACTATACCGTGGCAGGCGGTAGCCAGACGGGGGAGGTTTGGATCCCCGTCGGTGAGCCACCGTACCCTGCCATTATGTTTGTGCATGGCGGTTGTTGGTCATCAGCCTTTGATCTAATTCATGCGAGAGGCATGTGCCGAGCCTTCGCGGATTTAGGCTACTGGGTGTGGTTACCAGAATACCGGCGCCTCGGAGAACCCGGAGGTGGCTGGCCAGCAACTTTCGATGACATTGCGTGCGCCGGAGAGTGGCTGAGGCAAAGATCTTCTGAGGATATTGATCCGCATCGGCTTTATCTGGTCGGGCACTCCGCAGGAGGGCATCTTGCGCTTTGGCTTAATGGTGCCTCGGTTCAAGACGGATCTAAAGCGGAGTGGCGTTTCACCGCTCCCTGGCAGGAAATTGTTGGTCTTGCTGCGATCACCGATCTCGATCGTTACGGCATCGGCAACGCGGCTTGTCAAGTTTCGGCCGCCCAGTTGCTGCAAACCGCGCCTCCGGCGATCCAGGCGACGCTGTCGCCGATGAATCACGTCATGCAAAGTCCTGTGACACTATTTTTTAGCGAAGAGGATGATATCGTGTCTACCGATCAAGCGCGTTTGTTTGGTGAGCGCCATTTCTGTCAATTAGAGCAAATTGCAGGCGCAGGGCACTTTGATTTTATTTATCCAGAAAGTACTGCCGGGTCGGCTGTGCTTGAGTATTTTGAGCAGCGATTGCAGTAGCAGGATAACACTATGTCGAACTTGCAGGCAGAGGCTTTAGATGCGGCAGATCCACTCAGGCCTGTCCGTGAACGCTTTGATCTCTCTCCGGATTTGATCTATCTCGACGGTAATTCTCTAGGACCACTACCGATAGGGGTGTCTCAGGCGGTTCAAACCACACTGGATCAAGATTGGCAGTCAGGATTAGTCCGTAGCTGGAATCAGGCCGACTGGATTGATTTACCTGAAAGGGTAGGAGAGCAGATCGCGCCCTTACTAGGCGCCGCCGCCGGGCAAGTGATTTGCTGCGATTCAACTTCCGTCAATTTGTTCAAGGTCCTCGCGGCGGCAGTGCACTTAATCGATGGGCCCGCGACGGTTCTGACCGAGACTGGAAACTTCCCCAGTGATCTGTATATAGCCGATGGTCTCAGACAGCTGATGGGTAGTGACCGCTTGACTATACGGTCTGTGCCAGGTGAACAACTCTTTGAAGCCTTGGATCGTTCGGTTTCAATCTTAATGCTAACCCACGTCAATTTTAGGAACGGTGCGCTCCATGATCTTCGCGCATTCACGCAAAGGGCTGCATCGCTCGGGATACTCACCATCTGGGATTTGTCTCATTCCACTGGAATTATAGATCTTGAGTTAGACGATGCGGGCGTTGATTTTGCTGTGGGGTGTGGTTACAAATACTTGTGCGGGGGCCCCGGCGCACCAGGCTATGTTTATGTCGCCCATCGTCATCAAAAAAGCGCGAGGCAGCCTTTGTCAGGTTGGATGGGGCACGCTGAACCTTTCGCTTTTTCTCCGGAGTTTACGTCCGCGCAGGGCATGAAGCAGTTCCTGACTGGCACCCCGGCAATACTCTCGATGGTGGCGCTGAGTGCGGCCTTAAAAATTTTTGATGGCATCGATTTGCAAGCGGTTCGTCACAAATCTAGGCAGTTGGGCGACTTCTGGGTGTCATGCATGAATGAGGCACATTTACCCGTCCGCTTGGCCTCACCCAGTGATGCTTCTGATCGCGGTGCACAAGTGTGTTATCACCATTCCGAGGCTTATGCCGTGATTCAGGCCTTAGCTGACATGCAGGTCTTAGGCGATTTTCGGGCACCAGATGTGATGCGATTCGGATTTCATCCCTTATTTACCAGTTTCACAGATTTGGCTCATGCAGCGTCAAGATTAACTGAAGTGATACAATTAGAGTCCTTCAAAGCAGAGCGATATCAGGCACGAAAGGCCGTAACGTGATGTCAATCTCGATACGGTGCCAGAAGCTAACTGATTGAATAGGGACGCAAATGATTGATTTCAGTAAAGTGACGACGCCAACGCCGACACCGGAGACAGCACATTTTTTTCAAGGAACAGCGATTGGCGAACTTCGCTTACAACGCTGTGATCTTTGTCACGAGGTGTATTTTCCTCCGCGGCCATTTTGCCCAGCTTGTGGTTCAAAAGCGGTATCTGTGTTTGCAGCCTGCGGTCAGGGTCGCTTGCTCAGCTATGTGATCAATCATCGACCGCATCCTGCATTTGAGGGCCCCTATGCGATCGCAATTGTGGTGTTAGAAGAAGGCGTCAAAATGATGTCGAATATCATCAACTCAGCGCAAACTCCCGAAGCTTTGAGACTAGATATGCCGTTACAAGTGGTCTTTCGAACGATCAGCGATGACATCGTGTTGCCTTACTTCGAGCCCGTTGGAGGTGATTCATGAAATCAGCTGCCGTCGCCATAGTAGGGGCTGCCGAGACTACCGAGCTCGGAAAAATACCTGGCATGAGCCAAATTCAACTGCATGCTGATGCTGCACTGAATGCGCTCCAGGATGCAGGACTGACATTGAGCGATATCGATGGTGTAGCCACGGCAGGTGAGTCACCCACTGCGGTGGCACATTATTTGGGGATTGCGCCGAATTGGGTAGATGGGACCGCTGTCGGCGGATGCAGTTTTATGCTGCATGTCCGCCACGCAACCGCAGCGATCGAAGCGGGACTCTGCCATACGGTTCTTATAACCCATGGTGAGAGCGGTCGATCGAATGTGGGGCGCGCAGGTCGAGCCGCTGCGCCAGCCTCATTGTCTGGGCAGTTTGAAGCGCCTTATGGGGGTATGGGCCCAACCACAAGCTTCACCTTGCCGGTGTTGCGCTTTTTGAAGGACACTGGGACCTCGATTGAGCAGTTGGCTTCTGTGGTCGTCAGCCAACGCCAGTGGGCGATGAAAAATCCTCGTGCAACGCTGCAGACACCGATCACCATTGACGAAGTTTTGTCCGACCGAGTCATTGCTTACCCCTTTACTAAGTCGATGTGTTGCCTAGTGACCGATGGCGGTGGCGCCTTGATTTTGACGACCGCAGAACGCGCTGTCGACTTTCCTCAAAAACCGGTTTATCTGTTGGGCTCAGGAGAAAGTACCGAGACACCAATGATTAGCCAAATGCGGGATGTCACCTCATCGCGCGCCTTTAGGATGTCCGGTGCTCGCGCTTTTGAGTCTGCAGGGATCACCCATTCAGATGTAGACCATCTGATGATTTACGACGCATTCGCTCATTTGCCACTGTATGGGCTAGAAGACTTGGGGTTTTGTACCCGTGGTCAAGCCGGCGCCATGATCGCCTCGGGTGAGACGTCACCCGGTGGGTCTTTGCCGTTAAACACGAACGGCGGTGGTCTCAGTTACATGCACTCTGGTATGTACGGTATGTACGCCTTGCAAGAGAGTGTACGTCAGGTTCGTGGATCGGCAGCGGCACAAATTAAAGACGTTAACATTTCAGTCTGTCATGGTGTTGGCGGCATGTTTGCCGCAAGCGGTACGATTGTCATGAGTGGTTCTCGGTTCCGCTAGCATTTAGCGAATCTGCCACGGAAGTTTTTATGAGTAATCTAAACTTGGTCAGTTACGAATAACCTCAGTACAATGTTATCGTCTTTGCGTGGACACCCAAAAAAATCAAAGGAGAGAGGTATGACGACTCGTCGTTCGTTTTTAAAGCAAAGCAGTGCGTTGGCGCTCATTCCATTGATGCCGGTGGCCAGTTTTGAGATTGCCGCAGCCAATAAGGTACCGCTTGACGATCCTGCAGCCAAAGCATTGCGTTATGTAGAAGATGCAACTTTAGCAAAACGAGCTGATAAAATGGGAGTTGCAGCGGCTGATCAGGTTTGTAGTAACTGTCGATTTTACATAACGGATGATGCCACCGCGGCATGGGCACCTTGCCAATTGTTTCAGAATCGGCTTGTCGCAGGCCCTGGCTGGTGCGCTGGATGGGTTCCCAAAAGCTAAGCGGCGACCGCGATGCCATGGTAGGAGGGTGAGTGGCTTGTGCGCGCCGAAAGGGCTGGTGCGCTGCCAAGGACGGGGAACTTGAACAAGAGCTTACGACCTGTGGTAACACTTCCCCAAGGGCGTTTTCAAGGGCGAGCTGGCGACGGCTATAATGCCTTTTCAGGAATTCCCTACGCCGAGCCACCGGTAGGTGAGCGTCGGTGGCGTCCTCCCGAGCCTCGAAAGCGAGGCGTTCCGTTTTCAATTGATGCTACGCGATTCGGTCCGATCGCACCCCAAGCAGCAGAATCCAAAGACCATGCAGCGCAAATGTCCGAGGACTGCTTAAATCTGAATGTTTGGGCGCCTCAAGGCGCTAGTTTGGCCCCGGTGATGGTTTGGATTCACGGGGGCGGTTTTTGTCAAGGGGCCAACAGAGTCCGAGGATCTGTTTTTGCCAAAGCTGGGGTCGTGCTCGTTGCGCCGAATTACCGTCTGGGGCTGCTTGGGTTTATGGCGCATCCGAGCCTACCGGATCAGAGCGCCAACTTTGGGTTGTTAGATTTGGTCGAAGCCCTTCGATGGGTGCACGATAACATCGCCGAATTTGGCGGCGACCCGAATAACGTCACTGTGTTTGGTGTGTCAGCAGGCGGTCAAGCAGTCAACTTGTTGATGACTATGTCGACAGCGGCTGGGCTTTTTAGTCAGGCGATAGCCCAAAGTGGCTATGGGACCTGGCCATTACTCAGGGCCTCACCGACCCTTGACGATCCTCAGGATACCCTAGGAGACCTGGCGCATGCTGCAGAACAAGCAGCTGAGCAAACCCTCCATCGTGCCGGAGTTCGGGGCCTATCGCAGAAAGCGTTACTCGCGCTTCCGCCAGCTGAAATCGTGTCCGGACAACGGGGATTTCAAAGGCCCATTGTGGATGGCTCGGTGGTGATTGAAGAGCCGGGAATCTGCTTTGCTCGCGGCGTCGTGCATAAAGTCCCCTACATCGCAGGCGCTAACAGTTTTGATGGTTCGGTAATGCCGAGTTATCAAATTGATCCTGAGTCCTATCAGGCTTACTGGCAGACCTTGGCAACGAATTGGCGCGATGCCTATACGAGCGATGAGCAACAAGCGCTGCAACGACTATTTGGTGATGATCGATATCTGTTTTCAAGTTGGAAATTGACCAATCTAATTGCTGCTAGCGGAACCTCGGCCTTTCGCTATTATCTGGATATACCTGCAGCCGATCCGCCGCACTGGGGTACGCCGCATGGGTTCGATGGGTTTTTGTTGTTTGATGCCGAAGCGCTGTATCCGAATTCTAACTTTGCGGGTTGGGGACAATCTCTGATTCGTGCTTGGACTGCTTTTGCAAAAACAGGGAGGCCATCGAGTTTGCAAGGGGTCGGTGATTGGCTAGCCGTGGATGTCGATCCGAGTTGGCACCGTTTAGGGGCAGCATCAGGCACTAGCGAGGCAGAGCTGACTGCGCGTATGACGCTCCTGGATCTGAGATATCAGAACCGGATCCGATCCGGAGCGTCAGCGGTCTGATGTATCAAAAAGGCAGATTCGCCTCAAAAAAAGGGCGCTGACGTTAGAGGGCAGTGCTGTAAACGGGCCCAAGAGAAAGCGATTAGGCGTTCTGCCCAAAGGCTTTAGGAGCGCCTGGAGCGGCTATGGTAATGCGTTCGCCATAGCGTCTGAAGCCTTGATAGTCGAATACTGCTTGATGCTGGACTGCATAGTTATCCCACAGGGTGATCATATTTGGCGACCATTTGATACGGCAATGAAGCCTAGGATTGCGTCGTATGCGATCGAATAAGCCGCTCAATACAAACTCACTTTCAAAATTAGGCACTGACAGCAGGTGAGAGGTGAAGCCCTCGTTGACATAGAGTACGGGCCTGCCTGTGACGGGGTGCGCGATCACCACGGGATGATCATGGGCCGGATAGGATTGGCCCGCTTTGAGTTTGATGCCATAGCGCCTTAAGTCTTGCTCGCCATCATGGAAGGCTCGCTTGGTCATAAGATACTGCTGCATGGAGGGCGAGAGATCCTCGAAAGCTTCCTGAAGGTTGGCAAAGAGTGTGTCTCCACCAAAGTTGTCGGGCACCTCGGTCAGATAAAGTGAAGATGCGAAGGGCGGTACCGCCTCGCAGGTGATGTCGGCGTGCCAGACCTCGCCATTGCTACCTTTGGCATCAGGCTGAATATCAATTAAGAATATTTCTGGATCACCCCTCGGTTTAAAGTGTCGCTGAGAGGGATGAATGTGGATTTCACCAAAATGCCGGGCGAAAGCCTTGTGGTCGTCTCTAGACAAAGTCTGGTTGCGAAATACCAGCACATGGTGTTCAGAAAAGGCTTTTGCTAATGCCTCGAAGGTACGCTCATGCAAGGGTTGACTAAGGTCAATACCCTCAACCTCTGCCCCGAGACTTGGCGTGATAGGGATCAGGTTCATAGGCCGAACTCCAAGGCTGTGAGGTCATTCGTATGTTGAGGCCCCGAGGTCGTTAGCTCAGGCTGCGGCTTTCTGGTCCGGGTGTGCAATAGCTTGGATCATGTCCTCCCGACTGGGGCCGGGCACAATTCGGATATTTTTGTTTGCTGATCCATCACGTAGTAGCGTCCAAAAAATTAAGCACTGGGTTTTAAAATCTTTAAGGAAATATCCCGGCGGTTCCATTAGATTGAAGGTCCTAAAGGCGCCTCGAAAAACTCTGATGTGCTGTTGGGAAGCTTTGGTGATGGCATCGCCATAAGCTCTGCTAAGCCGACTTTTTAAAGATTTTTGCCTCGAATTTAAATCTGATTCGGGGTTTAAAATGAGGTTTGCTCTTTTAATCGCTGTCCTGTCTTCATTCAGACTTGCTTGCCAGATGGGTCGCAGTTTTGTTTGTGTTGCTTCATGGAATTGCTGGGCTGCACTAATGGGGTCCTGCCACTTGGCGATGACATCGGTCAATATTTTGCTGTGAATGGCCCCAGTGCTGCACCCTCGGCCATAAAGGGGGTTAGTTCGAACGGCTGCGTCACCTACCGCAAAATAATTTTGGAGTAAGGGTTGGTCAGCCTTCATAAAATTGTGCCAGACCGCTTTGATATTACCCATGCCTAGCGTGCCTGTTGTGGGTGTTGCTTTATCGTTTCCTAACCATGGCACGAGGCCAGGGATTTGTTGGCATATGGTGTCGAAGGTGGTTTCATCTTTTACCGCATCATGCAGGATGGAATCCTCACATGGGACGCACAGAATAACCGAGAAATGGCCACCAGCCCCTGGGAACACGCCATACTTCAAGTAGCCTAAATCGCCAGCTGACCGGGTTTTACCGTCTCTTTCGGGTTCTTCAACACCCGGCTTAAATTGATAATGGCGGGTATAGTAGACGATTTTCGCATCATGACTCTCGGTTTCGATCTCAAGACCATGATTGTGAAACCAACGTTTGAACGGACTGCCACGACCGGCAGCATCAACAACAATGTCAGCGCTGATTGTAATCGGTGGCTCGGTGCCAGAACGCTGCTGGGTCACAAGCCCCGTGATGGTTGGAAGGCGGCCGTTGCTATCGATCACCATGGCATTGATTCGAGTACCAGATTCAAAGGTGATATTGGTTTGTCGTTCTGCATATCGTCTTAACACCATTTCCATCGTTGCGCGGCGACACATCATTAACCACAAAGATTCGTCTTCTGGTGCAGGTCGATAGCTATTGCTCAGGTCAGGCGGCAACATGTCCTCGAAACTCACACGTCTAGCGCCAGCGGCCCAAAATTCATCAATCAAGTCTGGAAATTGCTCAGACAAGAGATTACTCATCACAGCTAGGAAGGCGTGGGGGTGCTTAAATTGTGAAGCGCCACGACGCAGCCAATCGAAGAATATGTCATCAGGATTGCCCTCTGGCATAGCGTCATCGCGCTCATAGATGGTGATGTCATGGCCTAGTTGCGACAAGCCCAAGGCGGTACAAAGTCCGCAGATACCGGCCCCGACAACTGCGATTCGTTTTGGGGTTATCTGATTGCGCATAACCTATCCTTATATCCAAAGGGCGTTCGAGGCTTGCCCGGTCGATTGCTCAGCCCCTAATGCTAGCAAAATTTCTCTGGGGTGTGGTTAAAAGGAAGGCGAGCAAACTTGGGGCAATGCAATCGTTTTTGTTTACGAAAGCTTTGCACTAGCAAAGCGATTTGTTAGCGCTACACCGCCCCCAATGCGGCTGTACGACTCGACCCACTAGGGTCGATCAAACTTAGGGTCGATCAAACGATCTTACCTGTTCGCGCCTCGCTATAGCCGTAGGTTTGGTCATAGGCAACGGCGCCACTGATTAATACCTGACTGACACCTTGAGCATCTCGAACATAACGAAAGCCCTCTCCGGGCACATCTTGAACGTAGTATTCTTCTCCTCGAGCAATTGTGGCGGCATCAAAGATCGTAATGTCAGCAATAAAGCCGGGCTTTAACTGTCCTCTTTCGGCAATGCCCCAGATTTCGGCAGGCTCCGAGGTGATTTTTTGGACAGCAAGCTCTACTGACATTGCGGCACAATCCCGAACAAATTTAGAGAATAAATATCCGGTGTCACCGTAGGTAGAAAATGACAATATGTGGGCCCCGCCGTCGCTGGCGCCTATCATGACATTGGGTTGCTTAAGCAGATCGGCCACGGCCAGGTCATCATTGTGGCCCATACTCGCAGCTAGAAAATGCGCGTCCAAATCCTCTTCAATCGACAGGTCAATCATAACGTCCAGCGGATTGCTATCCCGTTCACTAGCGATGGCAGCAAGGGTTTGCCCAACCAGGTGGGCATTTTTTTCTGTGTTGACTCGCCGTAGCGTCAATACAGACCAAAGGGGCATCATGGCGCTGGCTTCTTGGACCAAAGCCGCCCGTTTTGCTGGGTCTTCGAAGGCGGCTTTAATCCCATCGTGATCACTAAATCGCATCAGGGCGTACCAGCTAGGTAAGCGTATGAACAGCAAGCTGGGCACTGCAAAAGAAAAGCTAATATCGATGGGTCGAGTTTGGACTTGTGGCCAAACACGAGCCCCCCGCTGCATTTGTGCGTCCACTCGTTTCATGATCGCTTGGACACCTTCTTGATTGTCGGCATTGAGAAACAGCGGTGACAAGGTGGTCGTGATATCAAATTTGAGACTTAACTCAGCGAGCTGATCTATTCGTGCCAAAGTGAGATCAGTGTCATAAAATTCATGGACTACTTGCAATAGCTTGCCGGTTTCAGAGAGGACTTTGCAGAGACCATCGAGTTCAGTGGTGCAAGCGTATCGGCTAGGCACAGGTTGTAATCGTTCGTCCATATCAACGAAGCTGGTGGACAACCCAACCGCGCCAGCAGCAATACAACGGCTGAGTAAGTCTGCCATATCGGAAATTTCTTCTGGTGTGGCGGCTCGGCTCATAGCAGCATCTGACATGACCCAAAGTCTGAGCAAGCTGTGGCCCACGAGGGGCGCTACGTTGATGGATAAGTCTCTCTGGATTCTCTCGATGTATTCTTCAAAGGTTTCCCAATCCCATGTGACGCCCTCAGAAAAGGCCTTATGAGGCATTTCCTCGATTTGATTAAACATACCAACGAGCTTCATCCGGTGCTCAGCTTTCAAAGGCGCCAGTGATAACGAGCAGTTGCCTGGAACAATGGTGGTAATGCCGTGTTCGATTGCGGGTTTGGCTGCGCCGTCCCAGAGTAACTGCGCATCAAAATGGGTATGAGGATCGATAAAGCCTGGACTGACGATTTTACCGCTGGCATCAATTTCGTGATTGGCTTGGCCGGTAATTGCGCCGATCTCAACAATTCGGTCGTTAATAATACCGATATCGGCTGTGAATAACGGTTTACCTGTTCCGTCAGCAATCATGCCATTTCGAATAATAGTATCCATGAGTTAAGTGTCTCCTTGAGCCCAGAGGGCCAGATAGGGGTTATCGTATCTCCGAATTATAGGCTTCAGATAATGCATCTCGTATGTGGGTCCAGCTTTGGCCAATCAGGTCCTGCGCCGAGGCCGCAGCGCACCGCGTCATTAAAATATGGCTGACTTCAGGCGCTAGAGGAATGTGAGACTCGCCGCCATTGTCGTAGGTTAAGGTTACCACGAGTTCAGCGACCCCTTCATGGGCAGCTGCTAGGCGCACGTCTGATACCCATGCGCTCATCTTAGTCAGCCGGATCTGCAGGTTTTGGTGGCTCAATAAAAACGATATCACTTGGCAGAATAGGTTGTTGCAACTCGCCGTCTTCCGTTAGCACTCGTCGAGCGAAGATGTGCAGATTCCAGCTTTGCAGTTGGGCAATAGCAACATCTTGATTGAGTTGGCCCAAGTTACGTGCTGCGATACTTTCCCAGGTGTCATTAGGTTTCGGTAAGATTGACTGACGTAAGGGTTCCACCGGTGCGGTTCCTTTGCTGTAGAGTTAACGCCTTTGTAACGGAAATCTTCCTGAGGCACAACTCGATAGGTGCCTCATCGAAATTTGTTATGATGCGTCCTTGGCTACGACTTGGATCAGTTATGGGGCAGTGTGGTTGTAGCGGTGATCTGAATATTGCCGCGCTCGCATCAAGACAAAAGAGAACGCTCCTTTGGGTCATGATGATCAACTTCGCGACCTTTGGCCTTATGGTCACGGGATCACTTCTGAGCGGTTCTTCGGCTTTGTTATCGGGCACCTTAGATAATCTAGGCGATGCGAGCGCTTATCTTGTCAGTCTTGCAGTGGTATCGGCGTCTGCTCGGGCGAAAGCGTGGGCTGCGCTATTTAAAAGTGCGCTCATTGGTTTGGCCGCGGTCGCCGTATTGGGTCAGTTGCTGGTCAAGGGTCCAGAGCCACCAGTACCCATTGTAGGAATTATGGCGGCTGCAGCCTTAGCAAACTTGATCGCCAACAGCGCTTGCTTAGTGTTGCTTACGCCCCATCGAAGGGATGACGTCAATATGGCCTCAGTTTGGGAATGCTCGCGTAATGACGTCTTTGAGGGCGTGGGCGTTTTGTTAACTGCGGGCCTGGTGTTTTTGACGGGGTCAACGTACCCAGACCTAATTGTCGCTGTTATTTTATTGGCGCTGTTTAGCCGGTCAGCGTTTACGCTCGGCCGCAACGCCCTGTCCCAGATGCGTCAACAACCCGCTTAGGGTTTGATTTGCATGGGTTGGCGGCCAATCCAGAGGGTATGGGCATAGGCAAGTAGGTTTCGGTCAGAATCGAAGAGGGCACCGCCCGCAAGATGTTTTTTACCGTTAACAGAGATAGTCCAAGCGGTCACTTGTAATGTGGTTCCAGCTTTAGGCCGAGTAAGGATTTCGGCGGTCATTCGGCCGAGTAGGCCGGTTCTGATGCCTTCTGCAAAGAATGCGTACTGCCCTGGACAGTCGAGTGCTGTCCAAAGAAAGGCTTCTGGAAGGCTGCCATCGGAAGTGGCCCATGCCTCTTGTGTTTGCCACAGGCCCGAAACTTGCCTGCCAACGGGCGCGACAAAAACCTTGAGCCCTTCAGCGTGTTCGGGCCCGCAGCAAAAGCAAATTGGATGAAAGCCAAGACGCCCGGGTAATAAAGGGTTGAGATTGGGTTTTAGGGCAGCAGATTCGCTTGCAGCTGCCTCGGTCTCCGCCCAAGTGGGTGGCGCGGGGACCTCACAAACCAGTTGGGTGCCTTTTATTTCGGCAATGAGCGTGGTCCCAACCTGTGCGTGCTGAGTTGACGGCTCGCCAGCAGCGGGCGCTATTGTTAGTGGTTGATCGAGGGGAATAGGTGCGCGTAGGGTGATTTCTGGACTTTGCCCGGATGATAGGGTGGCAAAGGGTGCGAGCGCGCCACTGACATAGCCCCCATTGCCGGAGGCTGGCGGTCCCCGAAAGCGTTCTGGGATCGTGAGGCTTTGGACGTTAGAAGTTTCAGACATGGTGGTTTATCGTTAGGGATTAGCCGTTAATGAATGGAAAGCCGATGCATATTGATAGTCTGTGGATTTATCCCATCAAGGGCTGCCGAGGCCAAGAGATCAAAGCTGCTGATATTACCACAGAGGGTCTAGCTGGGGATCGTCGGTTTGTGGTGACCTCAGAGGGTCAGCCGATGGGCCAAAAAACGCTTCCGGACTTAAAGTATTTATCGGCCCGCTGGCAGGGTGCGAATCTACAGTTGAGTTTCAAACAAGGCACAATCTTCGAATTACCGGATGAAGCCGAAGGGCTTGATGATCGGCTACCTTTAATCGGTCGTTCAGTTGGCGTGGTCGACATGGGGCCTTCGGTTGCCTCATGGTTATCATCTCAGTTTGGTCGACCTTTGCGCTTAGTCTCCGCCAAGGCGCCAGAGCCAGTGGTGCTGCCAGTACCAGCGTTCGCTAGCCTCGAGGATCAAGGCCAATCAAAAATGGTCGACGTCGCGCCGATCCTGCTGGTTAATCAAGCTTCGCTAGATGATCTTAATGCCAGACTCGATGAGCCCGTGCCGATGGATCGATTTAGAGCCAATGTTGTGGTTTCAGGGCTTAAGCCCTACGAGGAAGATAACTTGCAAACTCTCACCTTAGGGCTGCTAAAGCTGAAGGTGATCACCCCTTGTGAGCGCTGTGCAGTGACAACTTTTGATCAGCGTCAAGCAGAGACCGCGCCGAGCAAAGAACCCTTGCGCACCTTGAGCACCTACCGGCGGTTGCCGACGGGCTACGCAGGCGGCGTTATTTTTGGGAGCTACTGCACAGTTGTCTCGGAGGGACGGCTTGCAGTTGGCGATCGCCTTAAGCCAGCGAGTTGACGCTAAGTGGTGGCAATTATTGAGCCAATATCAGTCATTGAGCCAATATATCGCCTTGTCGCAGCCCGTCGTAAGCTCTAAAAAGATCTCGGCATTTTTAGCACGTGCTCTCCGATAAAACTTAAAATCAAATTGGTTGAAATGGGGGCGATTTGGTAGAGCCGGGTCTCCCGAAATTTCCGCTCGATGTGGTATTCCTTGGCGAAGGCAAATCCACCATGGGTTTGCATGCAAACATCTCCGGCTCGCCAAGAGGCTTCGGAGGCAAGCATCTTGGCCATATTCGCTTCTGCGCCACACGGCTCCCCGTCGTCAAACAGATGCGCGGCCTTTTCTACCATTAGCCATGCGGCTTCTACCTCTGCATAGCACCTTGCAATCGGAAATTGTACGCCCTGGTTTTGTCCAATAGGTCGGTCAAAGACAACCCGCTCTGTCGCGTAGCGACTGGCTTTATCGATAAAATAGCGCCCATCGCCAACGCATTCGGCGGCGATCAGAATCCGCTCGGCATTCATGCCATCCAAGATAACTTTAAAGCCTTCGCCTTCGACGCCGAGTAAGTTGTCTTTGGGAACGCGAAGGTCATCAAAAAATAACTCACAAGAGTGATGGTTGATCATCGAGTCAATAGGCGAAATCGTAAGTCCGCGTCCGACCGCCTGACCCACATCAACGATAAAAGCCGATAAGCCCTCGGTCTTACGTTGAGTATTTTCTTTTGGGGTTGTTCTTGCGAGTAACACCATAAGGTCAGAGTGTTCGATTCGGCTGATCCAGACTTTTTGGCCATTGATGACATAATCATCGCCATCCCTTTTCGCCGTTGTCTTGAGACTCGTGGTATCAGTGCCAGTGGTTGGCTCGGTAACGCCAAAACTTTGAAGTCTGAGTTCACCAGAGGCAATTTTGGGTAGATAGTGCTTTTTCTGTGCGTCATTGCCATGTCTAAGCACCGACCCCATGACATACATTTGAGCGTGACAGGCACCTGCGTGGGCACCAGACCGGCACACTTCTTCCATGATCACCGAGGCTTCATAAACCCCAAGCCCCGAGCCACCATAGGTTTCTGGAATGAGGACGGTCAGAAAGCCGCTCTCGGTAAGTGCCTGCACAAACTCAGTTGGGTATCCACGGTCTTTATCGAGCGCTAACCAATAGGATTCACCAAATGTAGCGCAGAGCTGTCTGACGGCTTGGCGGATGTCTGTAAGTTCGCTTGATTCAGCCATAAGAGTAGACCTTGTTATTGAGGTTGAAGGCTACCCTATCTAACTCTTCGCAACGGCTCAATGCCTCACAGAATCTTGGCCTGGCTTAAATGATTGATGCGGTCTTCCAGAGGCGGGTGGCTTAAAAAGAGTTGACTGAAGCCTTGGCGCTTACCAGAGATGCCGAAGGCTGCAAATTCACCTGGTAAGTCATCGGGTTCGTTAACCTGTTGTAATTTTTTTAAGGCACTGATCATTTTTCGCTTGCCCGCGAGCCGCGCGCCGCCCTCATCTGCCCGGAACTCTCGTCGCCGAGAAAACCACAAGGCAATGACAGTGGCAATGCAAGACAGGAAGATCTGAGCAACAATAGAGGTGATGAAGTAGCCGATACCTAATCCTCGCTGATTCTTAAGAACGACTTTATCGACAAAAAAGCCCGCTAAGCGAGACAAGAAAATCACAAAGGTGTTCAATAGACCTTGCAACAGCGCCATAGTAATCATATCGCCGTTGGCGACGTGAGCGACTTCATGTCCTAGGACGGCTTCGACCTCATCGCGATCCATGGTGGTCATGAGGCCCGTTGATACCGCCACCAAGGCTGCGTTTCGAGTCATACCCGTGGCAAAAGCATTAGGCTGAGATTGCTGGAAAATACCGACTTCTGGTGGGTTAATGCCCACTTGCTTAGCCTGTTTATGGACGGTTTCAACAAGCCAGCGTTCGGTTTGGTCGGCAGGTTGTTCAATAATGCGCACCCGCATACCGCGTTTTGCCATAAATTTTGACAGCGCTAGGGATACAAAAGCACCACCAAAACCGAAACAGGCGGCGAATGCCAAGACGCCTGCTGTGTTAAAGCCCGCGCCAGACTGAACAAGCCAGATATCGAGACCGATGATCTGAAAAACGACGCCCATGACGAGCAGGATGCCAAGATTGGCACCTGCAAAGATTAAAACTCTAAACATTTCGTAAACTCCCGTTGTTCATTATTTAGTGGGGGCGGTGGCTTGAAATTCAAGTTTTCTCGATGAAACGCTAAGCTCAGCATGGACCGAACCCTAAGGTAAAGTCACAGCCGCTTGTTTTTGTGGCTGTATTGTACTTAGAGTACGGTAAATGATCCGGATTGACTCAGTTCAGGGGACAACATTCTAGGCAAAAAAGGGGGCCGCTGATTAAACAAGAAACATTTAAATCGCCTTTTGGTTTCCTAATGGCTGCCGTGGGGTTTGCCATTGGGCTCGGCAACATTTGGCGCTTTCCCTATATTACCGGTGAAAACGGCGGGGCTGCGTTTGTGCTGGTTTATCTGGGCTGTGTGTTACTGATAGGCCTGCCGATCGTGATGGCAGAAATTGCCCTCGGTAGGCGAGGCGGTGGAGATCCCCCTCAGACTTTTAGGACGTTGGCTCACCAGACGCAAGCATCGAGCCATTGGCGTTTCGTGGGGCATCTCAATCTGTGGACAGCCTTTTTGGTGATGGCGACCTACGCGACCGTCGGTGGGTGGGTGCTTTTTTACCTATGGTCGGTGGTCGGTGGCGCCTTCGTCGATATCGATCAACTGGGCGCGAGGCAGCACTTTGAGCAACTTTTAAGCAGTCCGGGGGTCATGTTTTTTTGGATGGCTGCAGCTTTGACGGTCACCGGTAGTATCATCGCACTAGGGGTTGTAAACGGCATCGAAAAAGCAGTCCGCATTTTAATGCCGTTGCTGTTCGTGCTGATGGTTGCGTTGGTTGCTTATAATGCAATGGATCCTAGTTTTGCGACGGGTTGGGCTTACTTATTTGAAGCTGACTTTAGCAAGATTGACGGAGAGGTCTTTCTTGCAGCTATTGGTCAAGCCTTCTTTTCTATTGGCGTTGCGTTAGCAGGTATGATGATTTTTGGGTCTTACTTGCCCCAGGGCCAGTCTATTGTGCGTTTTGGATTTTTGATCATTATCGCTGATACGGCGATCGCCCTGCTCGCGGGTTTGATGATATTTCCGTTAGTGTTTCGCTACGGGTTAGATCCAGCCGGAGGCGTTGGTTTGATTTTTGAGGTGCTGCCGATTGCCTTTGGGCAATTGCCTGCTGGTATCTTCATCGGATCTTTATTTTTCTTGTTATTGGCGGTTGCCGCTATCACGTCAATGGTTGGTTTCATTGAACCTCTTGTTGCCACCTGGTCAAGGTTGATGAGCCAGTCACGTAAAACGAGCACCCTACAGGTTGTTGGCGCGCTTATGCTTGTGTCGATTGTGAGTATTCTGACCTACAGCCATTGGTCTGAAAACCAAGTCTTTGGTCGTGACGTCAACGGGCTAGTCGATTTTTTATCGAATCAAATTATGTTGCCCTTGGGGGGGCTTCTAATCGCGCTGTTCGCTGGATGGGTGTTGCCATCAGCGGTGTTATCGGAGGAAATTCGGTTTAGGCAGGCTTGGCAATTTAATGTGTTTCGAGGATTGCTGAGATATGTTGTGCCTCTCGCAATTTTATTGATATTGGTTTCAGGCCTGACCTAGGGCGGGCTGATCGCGACTGAGCAAAGCTGTTTTTTGATAGACAATGAGATCCTATATGCTTTGAAAAAAAGCTTTTAGATGCGGGTACGACCTCCCTTAGGCCTTCGACCCCGAAAAGTTGATTCCACTGATAAACCCACAGAATTGATTGTGTTCAGACGCATTTTCTACCAGACTGCTCGCTGATGGTTCTTGTTATAGTAATAGATGGCAACCGAAAAACTTAAGCGCTCCGTCGTAGTCAGCTTCGGATTCGGGCAATTAGCCGAGGCCGTTAAGAATTCGGGTTTTAACGTTTTTTTATTGTTTTATTACAATCAAGTGCTCGGAATTTCTGCGACCCTGTCATCGATCGCCTTAGCGGTGGCTCTATTGTTCGATGCGATCTCTGATCCTGTTGTTGGCTCTTATTCTGATAAATTGCGCACCCCCTATGGCCGTCGACATCCGCTGATATTGCTGGCGGCGCTACCCCTAGCCGTCAGCTTCTACTGTCTGTTTAATCCTCCGAGTGGATTACCTGATTGGATCTACTTCATTTGGCTCTTAGTGTTTGCAATATTAGTCCGTGGCGCATTGACCCTCTATCATGTGCCGCATCTTGCCTTGGGCGCTGAGCTGACTGAGGATTACGATCAGCGGTCTTCGCTCTACGCGATGAGCACGTTTTTTGGATTCATGGGTGGGGCGTTGGTTGTGCCGATCTCCTATACCCTGTTTTTTCCGACCACTCAGGCATTTAATCCTGCACTACTGAACCAGGCCGCTTATCAGCCCTGGGCGCTGTCCGCTGGAGGGGTCATGATTTTTGCGATTGCTGTTTGCGCTCTGGGCACGTGGCGGGAGGTGCCTCGTCTAGCGGCGCGAGGCGACTCCTTACCCCAGCAGCGTATGCGATTCGGCGAGCTTCTACTGGAATTTAAGGGCGCATTTCAGAATCGTTCATTTCGAGCGATATTCTTTGGCATGATGTTGAGCACGGTAATTCTTGCTGTTGAGGGTGTGTTTAATCCCTTCATGGGATTTCATTTCTGGGGAATGACCACCGAGCAGTTACGTTGGATCCCCTTGTCGCAGTTAGTGGGGTTGTGTCTGTCGGTTATTTTGCTGCCACCTTTTACCCGTTGGCTTGACAAAAAAATGACTTTGATTGTTTCAGCGTTGTTAGTCATCGTGAATATTAATATCCCAATCGTTTTGGCATTGATGGGGGTCACATGGTTTCCTGAAAAGGGTAGTGATGCACTACTGACCCTGTTAATCGTCAGCGGATTGGTAACTGCCGCCCTAGCACCGATCATTTTTGCGACTTTGAATTCGATGTTTGCCGATATTGCTGACGAACATGAATTAGACACGGGCTATCGCCGTGAAGGCGTGATATTCGCCGCCCGTTCATTTGCCGTAAAGGCCACAAGCTCTCTAGGATTAATTTTCGGAGGTGCGCTGCTAGATGTGATCGCTTTCCCACGGGGTGCGCTTATGGGAACGGTTGACAGCGATACAGTCTGGTTGCTGGGTTTCATAGCAGGGCCGGCAACCTCTGTGTTTACGATTCTGGGCGTTTTGATGTACGCAGGCTATCGCATTGATCGGCATCGACACGAAGAAATCAAAGCGCTACTCCAGAGGGCAAAGGCTACTGAGACCATTGATTGAGATTCTCCTTAGGCTTAAATGCAAGAGCCAGGCCGGCGAGCAAGTAGCAGCAAGATTGATCCGTGACCGTGAGTAGTGTCTGTAGCCGCGGGATTCGTCCGGCTGTTCAGGGTATGTCATTGTTTGTCTGAAAGCCCAGCAAGTTAGGGTAAGAGCGATATCTTAGGATGGCCTGCTTGGCTTAAATCTTGAGGTATGATGATTGGGGGAGAGAACCCAAGCCGGTAAATCATCCTATTGCGAATGCCGCGAGCGTTTTTTGGGTCAGCTCGGACTGGATTAGGTGGTATCAGGAGTGCCGTTATGATCAATCAAGACAATGGGACGATAGTTTTAACCTTAGGCCTTGTCCTTGCGTTGGGAGGGGTAGTCTTGTTGTTGCAAAACGACCAGGGGCGGTCGATTGACGCGACACCAAACTTTTCGACGTTTCAAGATGTCAATGCAAAGAAAACGGCTTTTTTTCAATATCTTGAACCGAAGATTCAGGCGGTCAATAGCGCAATCGCCGAAGAACGGACAGAGCTCTTAAGGCTGATTGAAGCGCTTGATACTCGGGCCAATCTAACGCGAAAGCAGCAGCGATGGCTTCGCGATCGGGCGATTAAATATCGTGTGCCGGACCGTGACGCGTTGCCCGATCAAGTTCTGGCGAGTCGGTTAAGGGAGCGTATTGATGAGATCCCAGCTGCCTTAGCCCTCGCGCAGTCTGCGAATGAATCGGGCTGGGGCACCTCGAGATTTGCGGTGAACCAGAACAATTTTTTTGGCTTGTGGTGTTACACCGAAGATTGTGGGGTTCGCCCGCTGGCCGCAAGCAGCGAAACTCGACATCAAGTGGCTGGGTTTGATTCAGTGCAGGGAGGTGTGCAGGAATACATGCTAACGCTCAATAGTCATCCAGCCTATGAGACCCTAAGAGCCATTCGTCGAGATCTGAGGATTGCCAGCGCCCCCGTGACCGGCGATGCATTGGCAGCAGGTTTGATCCGTTATTCGGAACGGGGCGAGGCTTATGTTGAGGAGCTTCGGGCAATGATCAGAATAAATGGTCTCGATGATCGGGATTCTTAATAAAATTGTCTGAAAACCTTGAGGACGCCTGAAAACGACAATATTTTTTCCTCATAATTTTTCTTGCTTTCGTGCTGTTCACGGTTTTGTGAGTGCTATCCGTTAGGCGTAAGTTGCGTGCGAGAAATGACACCTGCAGTCATCCTTCAGGGCACTAAAGAAAGAATACTTTTGGATAAAGAAAGAATACTTTTGGATAAAGAATCACAATTGTCTGAAATAAAACGTTGAACGAGTGCAGATAGTGCAGATAAAGGAGATATTTCGATCATATTGAATACTCCAAAGGCAGTTGTGGTGGGTTGCTCAAAACTCGTAAGAAGCAGAGCAGCGATCGATAAGAGCAGCGATCGATAAAAGCAGTGATGGATAAAAGCAGTGATCGATAAAAGTAGCGATCGATAAAAACAACAGTCGATTAAATCAATGGTCAATTAAAGTGATGATTCATAAGGTAACGAGTTATAGCAGTGACAACTTAAAAGGTAACGAGTCATAAAAGTGACGATTCGTTAGGGGTGGCGCATAGACAGAATCGGGCGCAGAAGGGCTTGTTCCAAACGGTCGGACGTTTTGCGACAGGTAGCAGTAAAATTCTTGTCCCACGCTAATGAGCATGCCTCTGCCGTGCAGCATCGATCATAAGAGGCAATAGCAACGGGCGATGAAAAGCGTGTGACGAGTGTTCGGCGCTTAGAAGTTACAGGTTAAAGAAAACGAGCAGGTGAGCGGGTGAAAATAACAGAACTTGAGGGTGTCGGCGCTGAAGTCACCGGAGTTGATCTCCGACAATTGACAACTAGCCAGGGGGCGGCGTTAGAGAGCGCTTTCGCGGAACAAGGGTTGCTCATTATTCGAGACCAGACGTTATCCGAACGGGATCACCTGGCTTTTGCAGCGCGTTGGGGAAGTATTAACACGAATCGGTTTTTTAAAGCTCACCCAGACTTTGCTGAAATCGCTTTGGTGGGTAAAGAGCCTGACCAAGTTGTGAATATAGGTGGTGATTGGCACACCGATCATTCGTATGACGAAATCCCTGCGCTAGGATCAATACTGGTGGCTAAAGAGCTACCCGATGTTGGTGGCGAGACCTGGTTTGTGAGTATGTATCGAGCCTTTGAAGGCTTGTCCGATGGCTTAAAGAAGTTGCTCGTAGGTCTCAGTGCAGTCCATTCCGCAAAGCATGTGTTCGGGGGATCTGCCCCTTACATGCAGGAAATGCAAAAAGTCGCTCGGTTGGGACGGCCGGAATTGGCTGATGCATTGAGTGATCCGGTACACCCGGTCGTTGTTCGCCATCCCTTAAGTGGCAGGCCGGCGCTTTATGTTAATCCAGCGTTTACGCTCCGCTTCGACGGTTGGACAGAAGCGGAATCTAAACCATTACTTGATTATTTATACGAGGCGGCGGTAGCTCAGCAAAAGGTTTATAGATTAGTGTGGCACCCAGGAACCATAGCATTTTGGGATAATCGAGCGACTTGGCACTTCGCCCAGAACGATTATCACGGCCAGCGAAGGATGATGCATCGAGTCACTGTTGAGGGTGTCCCCTTAGAGCCGTTTACGGGTAGGCCCCACAAAACACCCGTAAACCACCGAGGCCCCGGTGATTGATCGCCAATTCAGACGATAAATAATTTATTTTCAGAGCGATTTCTACTAGAGTTAGCGCTCTTTTTGTCCTGGGGCGTCTTATGGCCAACTATTTTAATTCACTTTCACTCCGTGAACAGCTCGCACAACTTGGTACCTGCGAATTTATGAGTGCGGCTGAATTCGAAACGGGTGTTGATTACCTCAAAGGTAAGCAGTTGGTGATTATCGGATGTGGGTCTCAGGGTCTGAACCAAGGACTCAATCTTCGAGATAGCGGTTTAAATGTGGCTTACACGTTACGAGCCTCAGCAATCGCAGAAAAACGGCAGTCTTTTTTAAATGCCGAGGGCAATGGATTTCAAGTGGGTACCTACGAGGAGATGATTCCCGGGGCAGATTTGGTCTTGAATTTAACGCCTGATAAGCAGCACAGTTCGGTGATTGCTGAAATCGAACCGCTGATGAAAGAAAATGCTTGTTTAGCCTACTCTCATGGTTTCAACATCGTCGAAGAAGGACAGAAAATCCGTGAAGATTTAACGGTCATCATGGTTGCGCCAAAGTGTCCAGGAACTGAAGTGCGCGAGGAGTACAAACGGGGTTTTGGCGTGCCTACGTTAATTGCGGTTCATGCTGACAATGACCCAAGAGGCGAGGGACTAGCGATAGCCAAAGCTTATGCAGCGGGCACTGGCGGCCATCGAGCCGGGGTATTAATGTCATCCTTTGTCGCCGAAGTGAAATCAGACCTGATGGGTGAGCAGACCATTTTGTGCGGTATGTTACAGACAGGTTCGTTGTTGTGTTTCGACAAAATGATTGAGAAAGGCCTTGAGCCGGGGTATGCCTCAAAGTTGGTGCAATACGGTTGGGAAACCATCACCGAGGCGCTAAAGCACGGTGGCATTACCAACATGATGGATCGCCTCAGTAATCCTGCAAAAATTAAAGCTTTTGAGCTATCAGAAGCCATGAAGCAGCTCATGCGGCCGCTCTATGAAAAGCATATGGACGATATTATGACCGGCGCATTCAGTGGGGGCATGATGTCGGATTGGGCCGATGACGACGCCAAATTACTCGCTTGGCGGGCTGAAACCGGTGAGACCGGTTTTGAACGGACCGAGGGTTCATCCGATGAAATCGCCGAGCAAACCTTTTTTGATCAGGGCATCTTGATGGTAGCAATGGTGAAAGCCGGCGTTGAGCTGGCTTTTGAGACCATGACGGCTGCTGGCATAAAGGCAGAATCAGCTTATTACGAAAGTTTGCATGAAGTACCGCTCATCGCCAATACCATCGCTCGAAAGAAGTTATATGAAATGAACAGCACCATTTCTGACACCGCTGAATACGGCTGCTACTTATACAATCACGCTTGTTTACCATTGCTTCAACCCTTCATGGCTGATCTGGATACTGATGTGATCGGTCGTGGGCTGGGATTGAATGACCAGGGTGTTGACAACCAGACCCTAATTGCCGTCAATCAGGAGATTCGTAGTCATCCCGTTGAAGCGATCGGTCAGACCCTGCGCGGATACATGACCGCTATGAAAGCCATCGTCTAGATTATTTGCCAATCGGATGGTGTCTGCGGTGTCTGAGGTCACAGGCGCGATAGGGTTTCGGGATGCACGGGTCCTTCTCCGTCAAGATCTTATGCTGGGCCCCTTAAATTGGCTGATCGAACCCAACCAAAAATGGCTCATTGTTGGCCGCAATGGTGCGGGCAAGTCTGCGCTGGTCGCTGCCCTGCAGGGCGAGGGCGAGCGGATTTCCGGCGATATCTGGTACAACGATGACGAAGCGGCGGTTGTCTCAACCGAAATTCAAAAAACGCTTCTTGAAGAAGAGCGCATTCGATGCGAAGGGCAAGACGAGCGCATATCAGGAACCCCCGTCTCGGCAGTGCTCCGCGCGCTCTCGCCAGATGAGGCGGAGTTGTCTCGATTTGTTCAGCGCTTGGGCCTCTCAGGTAGAGAGACTCAGCCTTTTAGGTCTCTATCGACGGGTGAAACCCGAAAAGTTCTGCTCGCTAGAGCGCTTGCTTCGAATAGATCATTACTCATTTTAGATGAACCCGCCTCAGGGCTTGATGCCGAGAGTTTAGAACGGCTTCATCAAATCTTAGAAGATGTTAAGGATCGAACCGTGCTCCTGCTATCGAATGATTGGTCTCGATTGCCGAGCTGGATTGATCACGTCGCTTTGGTCGATGCTGGCGAGTTGGTATTTTGTGGGCCGCTTGCGGGGGCAGATATAGAGCCATGGTTAGCACAAATGATGGCGCTGAGCGATCGAGCCGGCCATTTGCCAGAGGCTGCTGCCAGCGATTTACCAGCACTTGATGACGATGCACCGTTGGTAGATATGCGACAGATTCATGTTGCCTATGGAGACCGGGTCGTTTTGACCCAATTTGATTGGCGGATAGAGTCTGGTCAGCACTGGCAGGTTACTGGCGCAAATGGATCTGGCAAGACAACCCTTTTAGAGCTGATCACGGGCGACAGTCCTCACTGCTACACTAACGATTTGACGGTCTTTGGCTACAAGCGCGGCACGGGTGAGAGTATTTGGCAGATTAAACAATATATAGGCTTGGTCTCATCAGCTCTTCATATGGCTTATCGAGTTAGTAGTAGCCTTGAGAACGTTTTGGTTTCAGGTTTCTTTGATAGCATTGGGGTGTACCAAAAGCCTAGTGAAGCCCAGCGTCAAATTGTCGGGGCCTGGTTGCAGAGGCTGGGGTTAGACGCGGTGCGGCAGCAGCCGTTTAACCAACAGAGCTATGGCAACCAGCGATTACTGTTGATCGCTCGGGCGATGATCAAGCAGCCTGCGCTATTGATTCTCGATGAGCCGTGCTTGGGGCTAGATGCACCGAACCGTGCGTTGGTACTGGCTTTGATCGAGCAACTCATCGCGCGTGCTCAAACTACGGTTATCTATGTCAGTCATGACGCAAGAGACCGGGTAGATAGTATTTCGAACACGTTAGCACTCTCATAATCGCCCCAGATTCTGGCTTCAAGCATCGGGGGTTCGACGACGCCACCAGCCTTCCTCTGCTCGAGAAAGATCAAGTATGTCTGCTTCATCGGCAAGGAAGCGCTCGTAATTGGCATCGGCGCCCTGAAACACGCCCTGATTACTATAGATAGCGGCTAGCGAAAAACGCCCATTGCCCGCTTGAAAAATTCGGCCAGTAGGCGCATTAGCACTTGCCATATAAAGTACTGCAGGCGTGACTAGGTGCGGCGCTCTCGTGGGGTCTGGTTCATCTAAATTTTCATCACGACCGGGAATGGTATTGGTGAGTCGAGTCGCAGCAGCTGGGGCGAGCGTGTTGACCTTGATGTTATGGGAGGCACCTTCAAGAGCCAGAACATTCATTAAGCCAACCATGCCCATTTTCGCAGCGCCATAGTTTGATTGTCCAAAATTACCAAAAATACCGGAGGTAGAGCTGGTCAAAATGATACGGCCATAGTTCTTTGCATACATGATGGGCCAGGCTGCGTGAGTGACGTACGCAGTGCCGTTTAGATGCACTTTTATGACGATGTCCCAATCATCTAAGTCCATATTTTTAAATGATTTGTCTCGCAATATGCCCGCGTTATTGACGAGGATATCCACGGTGCCAAAGGCTGCGACGGCATCGTCAATGATGCTTTTTGCTCCGGCGCGATCGGCCACTGAGGCTTTATTGGCGATGGCTATACCGCCGCCCTGATGGATTTCTTCGACAACTTGATCGGCCATGTCACTTTGCCCGGAACCATCGGCGGAACCCCCAAGGTCGTTGACCACGACTTTAGCGCCGCGTTTTGCAAACTCCAAGGCATGAGCCCGTCCAAGTCCGCCACCAGCACCTGTAATCACAACGACTTTATCTGCGAAGGTTTCCATAAAGTATGCTCCTAAGTTTGGGTTACATTGATTTCGAATGTCGGTAGCAGCTGCTTAATGTTCGCTTTGTCGATCACTTTGCCATAGATGTAGTCGTCGACGTAAAAGCCTGCTCCGATAGCTTCAAGAACTGACTGAAGATGATGATAACCAGCTCGGTGGTAGGCTTTTATCGCTTTTTGATTGTGTTTGTTTACATTGAGAGTGACGAGTTCAGCGCTCAAGGTCATTGCCTGGGCCTCTATGTGATTTAGCATCCATTGCCCGAGACCAAGTCTCTGATGACTCAAGGACAGGTAGAGTTTATCTAAATGCACTTGGCCTGCTTTGATGAGCCGAAATCCGGCGAAACCAATGGGCTTAGTGTTATCAGTAACTATCAGAAATTGGGTGCCACTGGCGAGGGTATTCCTGAGGTGATCAAGGTTATAATCTTTTTCCAACATGTAGTCGATCTGGGTTTGGGTGATAATACCTAAGTAGTGTTGATTCCAGATGCTATGTGCCAGCCGATGGATGTGAGGCAGGTCTTCAGTAGTAGCTGAGGCTATTAAAATGGTCATGTTAAGAGCATAGCTCAAGGAAGAGGCTTACGACCATGGTCGAAGATGTGCAAGGCAACGCGCTTACAAGCCAAGAATTTGATTTAATCATTATTGGTGGCGGTATCACCGGTGCTGGGTTATTCAGAGAGGCGGCTGGATTAGGTTGGAAGGTACTTTTACTAGAGAGTAAAGACTTCGCCAGCGGTACATCAAGTCGGTCTACTAAACTCATTCACGGTGGAATCCGGTATTTACAAAATGGGCAGTGGCAATTAGTGGCTGAGGGCGCGAGGGAACGCAAAAAAATTGCTCGTGAAGCGCCGCACCTAGCCCAACCCATCGATTTATTGCTAACCGCATCCAATTTGTTTCAGGCTTGTAAATACTGGTTAGGGGTATCGTTGTATGAGTGGTTGGGCCAGGTCGCCAAAGCAGACCGGCATCGTCTGCTTTGGGGTGCTCAGTTGCGAGCGCTCGAGCCGGAACTAAATCAGGAAAAATTTCCTTACGGAATCGTCTATCGAGAATATTTGACCGATGATGCGCGCTTGGTCTTGGCGAATATTAGGGCGGGTTTGGCGGCAGGCGGCATCGCTTGTAACTATACCCCGGTCGTGGGGTTGCATCACGACGAAAAGCGGCTAGTGGGGGTTCAGGTCGACTCCGGCGGCGTGTTATCAACGATCAAGGCCGAGCGAATTGTAAACGCAGCAGGACCCTGGGTGACGGATATTCTGGCGATGGATAGCCCCAGTGACCGTCAGCTGATCTTAAGCAAGGGCGTACATTTGGTGGTTTCGCGTGCGAGCTTGCCGCTTACCCAAAGCTGTATGCTTGTTGCCCACGATGGTCGTCCAATTTTTGTGATACCCAGCGATGAAACTGTCTACGTCGGCACGACAGATTCCCTGTGTGAAGGGACTGACCGTTATGGGCCAACGGTAGATCGCAAAGATGTGGACTATTTGCTGAAAGTGGTCAACCACTACTTTAAGTCGAGCTTGAGTGAAGCCCAGATTATCGGTAGTTGGGCTGGTGTGAGACCTTTGATTTCAGAAGGTTTCAACACCGCCAAGTCTGATGTTAAGACTGAGATAAAAGCCGTCACTAAAAGAACCCCAGAGTACAGCGCGCCGTTAAAAACCAGCGAAATATCTCGCAAGGACGAAGTCTGGTTGAGTCCAAATGGACTTTTGACCATTGCAGGTGGAAAGCTCACCGGTTACTTAAAGATGTCCGAACGTGTGATTGCGGCGATCTGTAAACAAAGCCCACGGTTAAGCTTATCTAGGGCCGTGCCTGAGTCAATATTGCCCGGGGCTAGGTCCGGCAAAACCAGGGATCAAGTGTTAGCCGACCTTCAAGGTAGCATGAATGTCGAACCGATGGCGCTCAAGCGACTGGCTCAGCGTTACGGTGATGAAGCGCCTAGGGTGATTGGGTTAGGAGAGACTGTAATCGCCCCAGGGATACCAATTTTTAAAGGGGAGGTCATTTGGGCATTAGAGCAAGAGTATGCAAAAACCCTTGAAGATGTGATTTATCGGCGGCTTCGATTGCCGCTCTACCATCCGCTCATAGCGGAACAGAGCTGTGAGCCGCTGAGCCAACTGATGGCGTCTCGATTGCGCTGGGATGAGCCAAAGCGCATAGAACAAGTTGAGGTGACCTTAAAGCAGCTGAAGGCTGATCTGATGTTTGGTGACCCGGTCAGCTGAAGAGGTAAATGCTTGCCTTGGGCGCTTTAAGGTCAGGTCTGTGTGGCAGTTTGCCGAAGAAATTTTCGGTACTGATAGTTCAGCTGAGGCGTTGATAAGCGAACTCGCTCGAATGCAATTCGATTAATTTGTAGAAACTGAGTATCCGTAACAGCACTTGCAGTCCCGATTAATTCCTGGGCAAAAGGAGGGGCGCCAAGCACCTCTGCGCTTTCTAGGGTTGGATCATCACTTCGAATGTCTCCGTGCACTTTAAAATACACATTGTCGCCAGAAAATGTCATGTCGCTACCGGCAGGGTAGTCAAGTTTCTCGGCAGCTGCGGTTAGCTTTTCGACAACGGTGGCATGAATCCCGCGAAAGGCCTTCACGGTTTTGATGACTGGACGCAACTGCCAACGTTTGGTGAGTTCAGTGCGAAAGGTTGCCCCGGCCGCGAGGGCAGTAAAGACATCTTCCGAAAACTCGCATAAAACAACGGGCGTTTTGGCTATCACAGAGGCGTTACGGGCGCCCAGGTCTGTTAGCACAGCCATCTCGCCAATCAAATCTCCGGCTTGCAAAGTCGCAACCGATCGCGGTGTTGAGGTGTCGTGATGAACGACTGAGCAGTAGCCTGTAAGGATCAAATAGACATTCCCGCGAGAGGGCTGCCCTTGAACCAAGATCACATCTTCCAAGTTGAAGTGTTTAATTGTGGCATTGGTGACAAGGTTTCTAAGCCAGCGGTCTGAACCCTGCTCGCCGATCCAATTGGATAAATAGTGCTGGATTAAAGCACCATAAAGACTGTCGCTGCCTTCAATTAAATTATAGCGTTTGCCGGCAGAGGCAAGAGAGAACGTCGCCGTGAACTCCTCGGGAAGCTGATCGATATGTACAAATACCACGCGTTCGGCCAGCGATGTGATGAGTTCTTTTGGATCGCCGTGTAAAGGTCCTGCGCCGCCATCGGCAATCAGCAGATCAAAGGGTTCTTGGTATATCGTTTCAAGTCTGCTGAGAGTTTCATGTCTCACAACACTGGTTTCGACTAACGGTTTGATTTTTTTGAGCGCGTGGTTATCTCCGATGACACATATGCGCTTATCTTTGCCTGCATCTCTGACAGTAAAGGTCGCGCCAATGGTCGGAACGCTATGGACTGTGGTGTGAGCTTCTATGATTAGGCCATAGTGATTGAGCGCTTGACCGATTGTGATTGGCACAAACGAAAAATGTTCGGCCACCACCTCGATTGACCAATCAAGGCTGAGTGCGAGCTTCTCTAGCGCCATTTGATAGATTTCCAAGGTCGTAATGATCTCTACCTTGTGACCGCACTGCATTAACGGGAAAAGCGCGCAGTGGTCATCATGGACATGGGTTAAAAAGCAACTCGATATCTGATTCTTAGAGATACCCCGCGCAATGAGATGCTCATCGAGAAAAGGAATCACGTCGATCAGTAGATACTCACCGTTATAACAAAGGGCAAGACCGGTGCAAGGTTCGTTAGGTGAAAACCCAGATGCGCCGCCTAACACCTCGAGAGAAAATTTGGCCAAAGGCGCTGCGTGGTTATCTCGTTGAACAGGGTAGCTTGGTGTGATGCGCTGATCTTCATCGAGATTGAGGTCAAGGGCGCTATCCCCGTGCTTGATCGTGTATTGGTCCCAGCCGGTATGTTCTAAAGTGAACCCGTCGATGGAGACGCTTTCCTCTTGAAAAACGTGGGTTTGAAAAAAGTCATCAATAGTCAATATCTGTTGATTTGCGTCTTTGAGGGCAGCGTCTTGGCTGACTGCTAACCATTCTTTAGCAAGCGCAGGGTCTGTATCCCAGGTATTGAGTTGTTCAGGGTCTGGTCCGAGCAGACAAAGCTTCAAAACCCGTTTGACTTGCCGAATGGCGGTCTCGTTACCAATTAAATGGAGTTTTCGACCCTCGCTATAGCCCCCTAGCTCAAACAAGAAGTAGTAGAGTAGAAATTCAACATGATTGAGCAGAGACCCGTCTCGCTCTCGAGTGTCGATGATAACTAGGCCATCAAAGTGGTCGATTTGGTGTCGCAAAAGCCCTTTTAGTGCCTCTGGAGGTTGGCCAAAAAGCAGCGAAAGGTCCTGAGTTTTAACCAATCGGCAACCGGAGGCAGGTGCAATAACTTCTACGTCGTTCATAAATCCTGTTGCCTTGGTTTCGATGCTAATAACGAAATAAAAACCCAATCTGGTCATTCTGCGCCGCTAGTGAGATTAAGACAAGGCAGCGATCGCGATCCGCTGAGTCAGCGCTAAGACGCCAGCCGGTAAGTCTTACGGCTGCGGATGTGTTCGACGGTGCAACTTAAGCGGCATATAATTGGAGTTTACCCAAGAGCAGACACGATGAACCAGATAGCAAACCTAGACCAACAGGACAAAGAATTATTTAGGGATAATCTCAAAAGATTTTTAGCCGATGAGGTTGCGCCGCATTACGATGAATGGGAAAAAGCGGGTATTTGGCCTAGATCACTTTGGCGCCAGTTTGGCGAACAGGGGTTTTTGTGTGTTGATGTGCCAGAGCAATTCGGCGGTTATGGTGTATCTTTTGAATTGAGTTGCTTGGTTGTTGATGAGGTGTCTCGTGCCGGCTTTGGCGCGCTCGCGAGCGGCCTGTCAGTGCATTCAGATATTGTCGCACCTTATATCCTTAATCTTGGTACGGATGCGCAGCGAGAACACTACCTTCCTAAGATGGTCTCCGGGGAGATCGTCGGGGCGATCGGCATGACGGAACCGAGCGCCGGGAGCGATTTGCAACGCATCAAAACAACTGCGCTCCGAGATGGTGACGACTTTCGTATTAATGGCCAAAAGACGTTTATCACCAATGGTCAGCACTGTGACCTAATTGTGCTTGCCACCAAAACGGATCCAAATCAGGGCGCCAGGGGCATGACCTTGTTTACAGTGGATTGCGATCTCCCAGGTTTTAATCGTGGTCGAAACTTGGACAAGATGGGCTTGCACAGCGGCGATACGTCAGAACTATTTTTTGACGACCTTAGGGTGTCTGCTGACGCGATCCTCGGCGGAGAGGGGAAAGGTTTCGCGAACATGATGAACGAGTTGCCAAGGGAACGGCTAATTTTGGGCGTCGGATGTGTCGGGGCGGCGCAAGGTGCATTGGATATCACCGTTGAGTACGTCAAAGAACGAATGGCGTTCGGTCAATCAGTAGCAGACTTTCAAAATACTCGATACAAATTGGCTGAAATGAAAACCGATATTGAGTTAAGCCGTGCTCTGGCCGAGAAATATACGAAGATTTTTATTGAGGGTACGTTGTCATCTGCGGAGGCATCGATGCTTAAGCTTGCTGCTAGCGAAATGCAAGGACGTATTGCTGATCAGTGTGTCCAGATGTTTGGTGGTTACGGCTATATGAGCGAATATCCTATCTCCAGAGCTTATCTGGATGCTCGTATCCAAAGAATTTATGGTGGTACCAGCGAAATAATGAAAGAGCTGATCTCGCGGAGCGTTGTGGCAAGCTAGTCCGCGAAAACAAATGTATCACGACACCGTGCGTATTGAATTTAGCCGTGAGCTGATTTCTCAATAGCACGGTGTCTCAGCCAAGATGTGCATCCCTTAAACTGAGATCATGAGGGTTGTTGTTTTTTGTCAGCGAGTTGCCTAATTTGTAGGCTGGCAGCTAAATGCCAAGCGAGAGTTGGTCGTGGCGGAGCGGGCGGACGAGCCGTTCCGAAATGGTAAATAGAGCACGCAAGGAGCATGACGTGAATGTAAATATTGGATCTTTTCTTGCGCGGCGGGCAGATATTAGTCCAGAGCGCGAGGCTTATGTTGATGTAGCCACCGGGACTCGACTGACCTTTGCGGAGCTCAACGCGCGAGTTAATCGGCTGAGCCATCAACTGCGAGCAAAAGGGGTCGATCATGGTGATCGCGTCGCGCTTTGCTTGATGAACAGCATCGAATTTATCGAGGGTTTTCTCGCGATCGCCAAGATCGGCGGTGTGGTTGTGCCCCTCAACTGGCGCCTAGTGGCAGATGAGTTGGAATTTATCATCAAAGACAGCGGAGCAAAAACCATGATCTTTGGGTTAGAGTTTCAGGATGTGGTGACTGATCTCCAGGGTCGTGGCGATAAAACGGATGTGGAAAACTGGCTGCAAGTAGGCGGTGCATGTCTGCCTTTTGCTGAGGATTACGCGGCCTTTTGTAAAGCCGGTAGCGCTGATGAGCCGAAGATATCAGCGGCTGGCGATGACCTCCTCTACATTATGTATACATCAGGTACCACCGGTTTGCCAAAGGGCGTCGTGCATTCGCATACAACCTCTTTTTGGGCTTTGCTTACTTTCGAAGCCAGCTGCGATCTTAGGGATGGCGATCGCTATCTGGTGGCGCTGCCGTTGTTTCATGTGGGCGCTCTGACACCCGTTGCACTCAACATTTATCGGGGCGTCACCAGTGTTGTAATGCGAGAGTTTGATCCTCAAAAAGCATGGGAGGTCATCAGTAAGGAGCAGATAGGGGTCTCATTGCTTGTGCCCGCCATGTTGAATTTTATGTTGCAAGTCCCTGATGCAGCGATTGGCTATGACCATCTAAGATGGATTCAAAGCGGTGCGTCGCCGTTGCCGGTGAGTATTATCGAGCGCTATGCCGATTTGGGCATTGAGATCCATCAAATCTATGGTCTTACAGAAACTTGTGGACCTGCTTGTGTGATCAGTGCTGATGATGCGATGCGAAAAATTGGTTCAACCGGTAAAGCTTTTTTTCATACCGAGGTTCGAGTCGTCGATGACGCCGGTGAAGATTGTAGCCCGGGTGAGCAAGGCGAGGTCTGGGTTAAAGGTGATCATATTATGCGGGAATATTGGCATCGTCCCGAGGCGACCGCCGAAACCATTACTCAGGAAGGTTGGTTGCGAACCGGTGATGTTGCGTCCATCGATGAGGACGGTTTCGTTTTTATCCAAGATCGGATCAAGGATATGATTATCTCGGGCGGTGAAAACGTTTATCCGGCGGAGATTGAGAATGTGATTTTGACCCACCCGGAAGTGGTGGAGGTCGCCGTCATAGGCCAGCCAAGTGCGAAATGGGGTGAAAGTCCGTTTGCCGTTGTGGTGCCAAAATCTGACGCAGTGTCAACAGCCGACATCTTGGCGCACTGTGATGGCAAGCTAGCGCGCTTCAAATTACCCAAAGATGCAGCATTTATTGAGGTCATACCGAGAAATGCAAATGGCAAAGTGTTGAAGCGAGTACTTCGTGAGTCGTTTCCAGGACCGGCCAAAGCTTAGGCAAAGGCGTGGTGGCTCCAGGTAAAGTGACCGATGCCACCACAACAAAGCAGTTGTTTAAACACCTCAGTGGTTTGTGTAGGGCAGGTCAAGGTCCCAAAACACTGCAATTAGTGGATTTGCCAAGACGAAACTACGGTACCAATAAGACGACCATAAAGTGCAACTGAGGATCCCAGCTATGCGGCAATGCCCAACCATCATAAAAGCAGCTGTGATGCTCGCCTTTGCCTGGGTTATCGCCCCTGCTGGTGCTCTGCAGGTAACCGTCAGCCAGGATCAGGTGCTGCAGCTTGCATCGAGCCCGGCAAAGTTAGCGATTGATGGTCGACTGGATGAGGTTGTCTGGTCAGAGCTAGACTACTTCGATGAATTCAAGGTTGTAGAGCCTGATACACTGGTTAAACCTAGCCACGAGACCCGCGTCAAGCTTTTCTACAACGACAGGGGCCTATATGTCGGTGTTGATGCGAGACAGCCACCGAGCACTCGCATTGCTCGGCTATCCAGCCGAGACAATAGGCAGATCAAACGCGACAATATTGGGCTGGTGCTTGATACCTCCGGAGAGGGGCGGTACGGCTATTGGTTTGCGGTCAATCTAGGTAACACCCTGATGGATGGGACGCTGTTGCCGGAAAAGCAATTTTCAAGCGACTGGGATGGCGCTTGGGAGGGCGCCACCAGTGAAACGGAATTAGGCTGGACTGCTGAGCTGTTCATTCCATGGGGGATTGTTTCTATGCCGCAGCAGCCGGGTGATCGGCGAATCGGTCTGTACATGGAGAGATTTGTCGCCTACATCGACGAGCGATGGAGTTGGCCCGCATTACCAAACACAGTGCCTCGTTTTATCTCAGCCTTGCAGCCCATCGCCGTTCAAGGTGTAGCCCCGAAACAGCAGTTTAGTGTCTTTCCCTCGGCCGCGCTGACCCGAGATCGAATAGATGGCAACACTGAGTATCGCGTTGGCGCAGATTTCTTCTGGCGGCCATCTACGAACTTACAGTTAACCGCCACCGTGAACCCTGATTTTGGAATCGCTGAGTCGGACGATGTCATCATCAATTTGTCTGCCACTGAAACGTTTTTTCCGGAAAAGCGGTTATTTTTTCTTGAAGGCCAAGAGGTGTTTACAGCCTCACCGCGTGCCGATACCCGGGGGCGTGGGGTGGGTAATCAAGGCGCGCCTTACACGCTTGTGAATACTCGACGGATTGGGGGTAAGCCCCGTTTGCCTGCGGTACAGGGCGCGGGCGACATTCGAGTGAAAGACCAGATTCAGCCCACGGATTTGCTTGGTGCCGTCAAAGTGACGGGTCAAAATGGTCAGGTTAGGTATGGCGTACTTGCCGCTTTTGAAGATGATCCCGAATTCCTAGTCACAGACGATGAAGGCAGTCGGCGAATGGTTGGGCAGGGGAGTCAATACGGCGCAGCGCGTATTTTATTCGAAGACAAACCAGGTGGTGCCTATAAGTCCTTTGGCGTGCTATCAACAATGGTATTGCATGACGCTGGGGATGCCTTAGTGCAGGGTATTGATGCCCACTACCTTGGAGCCGACGGCAAGTTCAAGGTCGATGGGCAAGTGTTCACCTCAGACAAAGATGGGGTTGATCGTGGCTTTGGCGGATTTATTGATTTTGAGTATGCCTTTCGACAAGGCGTAACCCAACGAGTGGGCATTGAGTTCTTTGACGACGTTGTGGACGTGAGCGACTTTGGTTTTATTGAACGAAACGATAATTTTCGAATTCGCCAGGCCCATACCCGAACTCGATCTGATTTGAGTTGGGCGAGAAGTAATCAGTTCGATGTAAGAGGCTTCGTCCAAAAGAACAAAGCCGGTCTCTTCACCCAGGGCGGTCTCTTTTTATCAAATCGAAGTGTACTGAATAATTTGCATGAATTGGTGTTGCGTTTGGAGGTGTTTGCAAGCAGCTTTGATGATCTTAATAGCTTTGGCAACGGTGCGTTTAGAGTTGAGGCTCGGCCCATGGCAAGCATTGGATGGGCGTCTGACCGTTCAAAACCCCTAAGCTTTGGCGGTAAGTTGGGGTTTATGGGAGAGGAACTCGGAGGAAATAGCTTCGTGCATAGCCTTTATGCTACCTGGCGCCCAAGCGACCGATTGAATGTGGATGCCATGCTCAACTATCTGAATCGAGAAGATTGGTTGCTACATAGCCAGGGCAGCACAATGGGAACCTATGAGGCCGAACAGTTTGCGCCGGGCTTTGGGCTTGAGTACTTCATCAGTGCCAAGCAGCAGCTCAAGTTAGTCGTTCAGTGGGTAGGCGTCAAAGCCAGGGCGCATGAGGCTTATTCTATCCCAACACTTCCTGGTACCTTGGTTAGGCGAGCAGATCTCGATAATACGATTCCTGATTTCGCGGTGTCCCAAGTCAGCGTTCAGGCGCGGTATCGTTGGGAACTAGCGCCTTTGTCTGACCTTTTTCTGGTTTATACTCGGCAGTCTAATCAATCGGGACTGCTACAAGATAGAAGTTTTACCGAAGTATTTAGTGACAGCTATCAAACACCAGTTACCGATGCCTTTGTCATCAAGTTGCGATATCGCTTCGGTTCCTAATTAGAGACTGTTGGGCTCTGATTAGCGCTGCGCTCTGCCAGAATTTTGTCAATCAGGTAGTCGGCGACCTCCAGCATTCGGTTTGGGCCGACATCTCGGGTGCTGCTAATGCGATAGCGCCCCTGCACGACCAACTGTGGCACTGAGGTAATCCGAGCTTGCCGAGCGATTCGGTCGGCAAGGCCCACCCGCGTCATAACACTAGGTGAATTCAGCTGCGTCAGATAATCCTCCTGAGAGATGTCAGAGTTGGTTTCAACGAAGTCAGCGAGTTTCCCAGGCGTTGATAAATTTCGTCCAAGATCGTGAATGGCTCGAAAAGTGGCTTGATGCAAGACATCAGGGGCCTCTAAACGCTCGAGTGCATAATAATGCTGCCCCAGTAACCGCCATTGATCGGATCCTATGAGTGGCGTTCGAACGAGCGAAATTTTATCGCCGTAGTCCTCGGCCCAGTCGCTAAGATCGTCATCAAAGCGATAGCAAAAAATACAACCATAAGAAAAGAACTCCATGACTTCGATCGCATCCCCACGGATCCGCCTGGGATCGTTCAGCTCCACATAGTGGATGCCCGCGACAAACTCACCCTGGGCACCATCATCGGTAACGGTTTCAATCGTCAAATAGCCGATAATCGCAGCCACTAGCAATGCGATTGCACCCAAGACGAATTTTTGTCGTTGAACGAAAGTTTTTCTTCTGACCATTGGTTTGTGTCTCCCCGTGAAAGCCGATTATAGTCAAGGTTGAATCCAGCGCCTACTTTATTCTTTTAGGACCACGCGATGATGAATGAACAAAATGCTATTGAACTGACGTTGAGTTGTGCGGCTGAAGATTGCGAAGACTTCAATCAGCGTTTTTACCAAAAGTTTTATCAGCTTGAGCCACATGCACAATCCCTGATGTCGCATATAGATGAAGGGGTCCAAGGCAAAATGATGGCAGAGATATTTCGATTGTTTCTAGCGCCTGCCGTGGCGGAAACTGAATCGGAGTATTTGTTATTTGAAATGAAAAATCACACCCATGCTTATTTTGTGCCGCCAGAAATGTATCGCGGGCTTAATCAAGCCTTATTTGAGACGCTAAAATCGGCAGCCAGTAGGGTCTGGAGCGATGAGATTGAGCGAGCGGTACAAAATCGGTTGAATGCAATGTTGACTGCAATTGCTTCAGCGCTTGCCGCCGGCGCGCCTTAGTCCTACCCTTAAATCTATACGATGATCGTCTTCAGGAGAATGTCATGACTCGATTACCAGCCTTAAGCCTAGCGGCGGTGCCCAACCGGCGCCAAGCAACCTTAGAATTGGCTCAAGAAATTGAGCGTAAAGGTTACCCAGGTATCTATGCACCAAGCCTGGGAGACTCTCTTGCTTTATGCCAGTCGTTGGCACACGTTACCCATGAAATTGAAATAGGCACGAGTATTATGCCCATCTATTTTAGACAGGTAGTGGATTTTGCGAGTACTGCTGGCTATCTGCATGAGGTGTCGAATGGGCGATTTCGATTTGGCATCGGTGTCAGCCATGTGCCGGCACTCAAGTCTCGAGGTTTAGCGGCAGGTAAACCCTTGTCGGATGTGCGCGACTTTGTAGAGGCGCTCAAAGCGGTACCTAGAGTCGGCGAGATGCCTCCGATTATTTTGGCAACCTTGCGACAGAAGATGATTCGCCTAGCAGCGGAAATCGGAGATGGGATGGTGTTTGCCAATGGCGCTCGATCTTATATGTCAACTTCATTGGCAGAGCTGAACGATGACAAAACAGGTGGCACCGAATTTTTTATCGGAAATATGATCCCGACGTGTATCTCGGAGGATATAGAAGCGGCCAAAGCCGTAAACCGTAAAACGTTAACGTCCTATGCCATGCTGCCCAATTACAGAAATTATTGGAAAGCGGCGGGATACGTTGAGGAGATGGAAGGCGTCGAAGCTGCCCTCGCGACGGGTGATCGAGACAGGGTGCCCCATTATCTGACGGATCGATGGTTAGCAGACACGACGCTGTTTGGTTCTGCTAGTGCCGTCAGGGAGGGCATCGAAGCCTGGTTTGATGCAGGCATTAAAACCCCAATCATCGTGCCCTCTTCAGCCAACGGTGGCCAGATGGTCGCCTTTAGCGAATTTCTCAAGGTATACGACTAAGCCCTTTGGAAATCGTGGTTACGAACTAAAAGGTAACGGGCTCTTTCTGCGCTAATGGAGGGTGCTAGGTTTGCAAGATGGATTGTGCATTTTGCGCAAACTTTTGTTCCGCTTCGCCCTCGAGGATTTTTTTCGGTGCAGGTACTGGCACCTGAATGCCTTGCTGGCAAGCGGGCCGAGATTTCATTTGATCAAGCCATCTGTCTAGATGGGGTAGACCCTCACGTGACACGCCCGACCAACGGTATGTTCGAACCCAGCACCAGTTTGCGATATCTGCAATGGAGAACTCACCTGCGAGCCACTCTGAGTCAGCAAGCGCGGTATCGAGTACTTCAAAGAGTCGGCGGGTCTCATTTTGATAGCGGTCGATCGCAGGTTGTATTTTCTCTGGAAAATAGCGATAGAACACATTGGCCTGTCCCATCATTGGGCCGATGCCGCTCATCTGGAACATGAGCCACTGTAGTACTGCATAGCGGTTCGGACCATCAGATGGGAGCAACCGGCCCGTCATTTCAGCCAGATAAATCATGATAGCGCCGGATTCGAAAACCACTTGCTGGTTACGAGTATCTTTGATGACCGGTATTCTGCCATTGGGATTCATTGCCAGAAAATCCGGGCGTCGCTGATCTTGCTCGGATAGGTTAATGGAATGGACTCGGTATTCTAGGTCAAGTTCTTCTAGCGTAACCGATGCTTTGTGACCATTCGGGGTTGGGGCGGTATACAGTTCGATCATACGATTGCTCAATTCTGTTGGACCCCATCATAGCAATGGCCGGCCCGGGTACAAATACATTCAATATAATTCTAGGTCAGGTCATGAATAATGCCTTTTGTAACGGAGAGATGATCATCCCGTTAAGCTTTGGATGACTCGACATCGGGTCCTCTAATACGCTGATTTTAGGCAGTTTATCGAGTGTGGGATCGGGTCAAGGCTTGAGTCAGCTACTCAGAATTACTCGAAACTCATCAAATTTAAGGTATTTTTAGACTTTAATTTTTTAAGTTATGCACATCTGACCCTTACTTCGCGGTTTACCTCCATAAAGCAATATAGTTTTTATGAATGGCTTATAAGCTATTGAAAATATTAAGTTTACTAGAAATTGTTCAAATTTTGATCAATCCCTCGGCTGCGGGTTTTAGTGGGTTTCGCACTGAATTTAGGCATTTATCACCAGACTTATCCACAGTTTTTGTGGACAAATGCGCCGTTGACCAGCGGGCTGGCCCGGAAGATGCTGTCAGCCTTCGACATTTGTCTGCTCACGATTCGGGCTGGGGGCTTTGGTATGTCCAGATGTGGCTGTAGCGAAGTCCGTACCAGAAGATGACAACCGATGCGAGCATGCCTGGGATCAGCGCATTGAGTTCGCCAAACTGACCAATGACAAAGCCCAAGACAAGGCTGCCCATCGGTGTTGCGCTCATAAGTCCGAGAGTAAAGACAGACATTAGGCGAGCCCTAAATTCGGGTTCTGCGATCTCTTGAATCATAACCCTGGACATTGTCGTGGTGACGCCCATGTTAAACCCCCAATAGGCGGCGGCCAGCCAGAGCCAATTAAGGGTCGGTTGGATCCAAATTAGGATCAAGACCAATATTCGGCTGAGCTGCATAATAAGATAGAGCCTGCCTGGCCTAAGGAGCGGCATAAACTTTAGCATTCCAAAGTTCGCAAGGAGCGAGCCAAAATAAAAGACCACGGTCATATTAGCGAGCAGTAGCGCATCGCCGGCATAAACCCGATTGATAATGAACGGGATGGCGACCATCCAAGCACCGGCATTAAAAAAACTGGAAAAAAAATTAAGACCAACGAGATCGCGTGCCAGTTTGAATCGCCATGTGTATAAAAGACCCTCTTTAATGACAGCGATCATGCTGGGCGCTGGCTTCTCTGAAAGGACCTGCTGGGTTGGCGGCTTGGAAGGTTTTTTTAGTCCCAGTACAAACAAGCCACCGATGGCAAAGCAAAGGCTTTGGGCTATAAGCACCTCGACGAGCCCGATTGTATCGATGCCCCCCGCAATCCTGGTGCCTGCCATGGTGGCGATAGAGCCAATCCCAGTCGATAAGCTAATCGCATACTGTAAACGAGACGCGGCAACTTCGTTCAAGATCGTGTTACGCGCCGGATTAGAGGCGCTATTTAAAATATTTGCTAGCAGTGCGGTCAAAATTAAGATCCAAAATCCCAAATGGTCAAAATAGACAGCAACTGCAAGCACGAGAGGTGGAATGGCGCTCATCAGGTGGGTTTGTAGTAGCAATGTTCTACCATCGAGACGATCGCCTATGACGCCGCCCCATAACATAAATACCAACGCAGGAACGCCGATAATCAACTGCGCCAGTCCGACCGTTTCCGGAGATTGGTTGAGGACACCGACCAAAATCCAGGTAACCAGCAGTTGCTGGATGCTAAAACTGATCATCCACAGACTGTTGCTGATGTTGTACCAGGTGAGCTGAAGTCGCTGGGTATGGGGCATTTCAGTCAGTTTGCGGGGGCGACCCTGATCATAGGCGTAATCGGGTGGTTGGGGTCAAGCAGAATTTATGGTTTCGATCTGCGTCGGATGTCTAACGCGGTATACTCACAAGCGCGGGGTTAAGGCCCCGTGCCTTGCCATAATAGCCGCAAAGCTTTTAAACGCAGCCAAACCATGGGTAGCCTTGGAGGTGTACCATTGAGCAGAATCGAATTTGTCGTGCGCTGTCGCAAGACGCCCGTTGACCCAAAGCAGTTTCTTGATGGTATCGACCAAGATGCTCATGTTGAGTTTATCCCCGGGATGATTATTAACGCGCTGTTTATCGCCAATGGGCATCGGCAAGATGTGTCTTTGCATCTGGTACTTGAAAAAACCCAAGACTATAGCCGCGTCTTAACTTTTGATGGCGAACATCTTGGCAACTTAGGCGGCTTTACCGAAGCCGCTTTATTGGCAAGTTGTGCCTCGGCGTTATCAGAGGGTCGGGGGCTCGGAAAGGAAGAGGGACTGACAGCAGGCAATGGCATCACAGTGACAGCAAAAAGTTTCGAGCGTCTGATGGATGAATTGATGCAAGACAGTCCGGCTTACTTGTTGGACCCGAAAGGCGAGGCGCTCAGTACCATTGCGCCGATTGAATCTGGTGTTTTTGTATTAACCGATCAATTGGCGATGCCAAAAAATGCGCAAAAGGGCCTTGTTCGCAAAGGCTGTAAATTAATTTCTTTGGGTAAGAGGGTACTTTTCGCGTCCCAGTGCATTTCGCTGATCCATGGAGCGACAGCGCAAGATTGATGGCTCGCCCGGCCACGAGGTGGTTGCGAAAACCCATTCGTCAACGCGTCAGCTTGAGCAAAAGCGTCGAAATTTGAGTTCTGCGAAGTGATGAATTGACAGACAATCTGTTTCATAATGCCTCGCCTGAGCAAATGGCTGAAATTGCAACAAGCTTCGTACAAGTCTCGACTGACCTCAAGAAAAGTCTAAGGCTCAGAGCATCGGATCCTGGCCTTAGTCAAAAATAGTCAGGATGCCATCAAAAAAACAGCACAAGGATAAATTATGACCGACAGTATCAAGACCATCGCAATTTTAGGCGGAACCGGTGATTTAGGTGGCGGATTAGCGCGTCAGTGGTCGAGAGCAGGTTATACGATATTAATCGGCAGCCGAACCCTTGAAAAAGGGCAGGAAGCCGCCGCCGCGTTATTAGCAGAATTTTCCGATCTAAATGTCACCGGGCTAGATAATCCCTCTGCTGCAGAGCAAGCTGATTTGGTCGTTTTGACAGTGCCTTTTGCCCATCAGCTGAGCACGCTCGACTCCGTAAAACACGCGCTCGCAGGGAAAGTGTTGATCGACGTGACAGTGCCTTTGGTCCCACCGAAAGTCGGCACAGTCCAGCTGCCCGAGGCTGGATCGGCGGGCCAGCAGGCTCAGGCGCACCTAGGGGAAGAGGTTTTTGTTGTATCAGCATTTCAGAATGTGGGCGCGATGCATTTGCAAGGTGACCATGGTATTGCATGCGATGTTTTGGTTACGGGCAACAAAAGAGCGGCCAGAGATACGGTCATTGAGTTGATTGAGGCGCTGGGTTTGAAGGGCTGGCATGCGGGTCCAATCGCGAATGCAGCTGCTGCAGAGGCGTTAACCTCAATTTTGATTACCATCAATCGGCACCATAAAATTAATGGCGCAGGATTGGTCATCACAGGTGAGCCGGCAGCAGACTAATGGAGCTCTCGCTGGTACCCATTGACAATATTCCGATGGTCGAACCCGGGGACGACCTGTTAACCCTCATATTAGCAGGCCTTGATTCTATGGGCGCTGCGCTAGCAGACGGCGACGTGTTGGTATTGGCACAAAAGATCGTGTCTAAGGCCGAAAACCGCTACGTCAATCTCAACGACATCGTTCCGAGTGAGGCCGCTATTAAATTAGGGCTTGAGGTCGATAAGGATCCCAGAAAAGTTCAAGTCATTCTCGATGAGTCAAACGAAGTGGTGCGTAAACGCCCGGGGGTTTTGATCGTAGAACATCGATTAGGCTTCGTTGCTGCCAATGCTGGGATCGATCAGTCTAATATTCATCAAGCTGGGATTGATGGCGACGATCTTTGCTTACTGTTGCCTTTAGATCCTGATGCCTCCGCTGCGGCGCTTCGACAGGCGATCTTGGATCGGTTAGGCCTGCAAGTAGCGGTTATTATTAATGACTCAATCGGAAGAGCCTGGCGCATGGGTACGGTTGGGTTGGCGATCGGCGTTGCTGGCATGACGGCGCTGGAGGATTATATTGGTGGCGAGGACATCTATGGGCGAGAACTGCTGGTAACCCAAGTCGCTGCGGCGGATGAGTTAGCGGCCGGGGCGTCATTGGTGATGGGACAGACCACCGAAAAAGCGCCAGTAGTGTTGGTACGAGGTTACCAGGCCAAAGTACCAGCCGGCCCAGAGGGCGTACAACCTCTGTTACGGCCTAAAGCCATGGACATGTTCAGGTAGGAAAGGCAACAAAGTAATCGAATTCAGACCAGGATTTTTGGATTGATCAGTGTTTAGTGAGGCATCGAAAGGCTTGGCAAACGATGCGTCCACCCGGACAGATCGGCGATGTAGGCGATGTGATGCGATGTAAACAAAAGCGTCTGACGGCATTATCATGTCAGCGAACGCGTAGAAAGCGCAGCCCAAAGTCAGCGCGATTCGAGATCTGGTCTGAAACCTCAAACAAGGTGTAACCGTCATGAGCACAACGCCACCAAAAGTTCTAGCCTTATCGGGTGGTGTCGGTGGCGCCAAACTCGCGCTGGGTTTGCAGGGGATCTTGGACCCAGCTCGGTTGGCGATCGTGGTCAATACCGGCGATGATTTCGACCACCTCGGGCTGAGAATTTGTCCTGATCTAGATACCCTCATGTATACCTTATCGGGACTGTCCAACGAAACCCTCGGATGGGGACAACACGACGAGAGTTGGCAGTTTCTAAACGCCCTTGAGCGCTTTGGCCTGGAAACTTGGTTTGGTCTCGGAGATCGAGACCTTGCGACCCACGTCGTTCGCACAACCAAATTGGCGGCGGGCGAGACCTTGAGTTCGGTAACCGCATCGATGATGCAGGCACTCGGTATTGACGTGACGGTTATCCCTATGTCGGATAATACGGTGGCCACAGAAATTCAATGTCAAGATGGAAGAACCTTGGCATTTCAACACTATTTTGTCCGAGATCGCTGTGAGCCGCGAATCGCAGATATCCAATTTAGTGGGATAGACACAGCAAAACGTGCGCCGGCGTTAGAAGCGTTGCTGGCAACCGATGAGTTGTCGGCAGTCATTGTCTGCCCTTCCAACCCCTTTGTTAGCGTCGCGCCTATTTTAGAGCTCGACGGGACTTGGCAGATACTCAGAGATTTAGCCTGTCCAGTGGTACTGGTCTCGCCTATTGTAGGTGGTCAAGCCCTGAAGGGTCCTGCTGCAAAAATGATGCAAGAATTGAATATGCCAAGCTCAGCTGCCGCAGTAGCCGAATTTTATCAGGCGCGATATCCCGGTTTAGTTGCCGGGTTTGTTCTAGATACGGTGGATTCGGCGCAGTCGGATGCTGTTAGAGCGCTGGGCATGACGCCGTTGGTCACGCAGACAGTGATGACATCGGTTGCTGACAAGCAAGCGCTAGCCAGGGACGTGTTGGCGTTTAGCGAGGCGCTGTAGCTGTGAACACCTGTGCTGTAATCCCAGTTAAAGCCTTCGATAACGCCAAACAGCGGCTAGCGCCGGTATTATCCTCTGAGGAACGTCAAGCGCTAAGTTACGCAATGCTTGAGGACGTGCTGACTGCGGTTGAAGCTTGTGCATTGATTGACGAGATGGTCATTGTCACCAACGACCCCAAGGCAGCAGACATGGCAGCCCACTTTCAAGCTCGGACATTAGCGGAGCCAAGTCGGCCGGGTTTGATCGCGGCGGTGACGGAGGCTGCTGAGTCGCTAGAAGCCGCCGGCGTTGAGCGTATGGTGTTTTTACCGGGCGATGTGCCGATGGTTACGCCAGAGGAATTGGAAATTGTCCTAGATGGCTTTGTGCCGAGCGAAGCGGGATTGTCGATAGTGCCTGCTTCTGATCTTGGGGGCACCAATTGTTTGCTCGCATCGCCGCCAACGTTGATTCCGTTTCAATTTGGAGTCGATAGCTTTCGTAAGCATTTAGCGGCTGCCCATGACGTGGGTATCGAGGCGACGGTTTTGAAGTTGCCTGGCTTGGGCTTGGATATCGACACGCCGCCGGATCTCAAGGCCCTTATGACCCGGCTGGCATTTCAGGGAGTAGGGTCTCATACTTATCGATATGGGACAGCCATAGAACTAAACCGCCGATTAGAGACGGTTGAAGGAGAGTGACAGCATGACGTCAACCACAGAAATTCTTGAGCGAGCTGCGGCCGGACGAGGGCTGTCTGATCAAGATGCTATTAGATTGTCCGAATTTAATGACACCGACGCGTTATTAGCGGTTGCTGGTGCCGTTCGAGACCTGAGTCATCCCAATGCCATTTCCTACTCAAGAAAAGTGTTTATACCGCTGACCCACCTCTGCCGAGACGTGTGTCATTACTGTACGTTTGCTCAGGTGCCAAGAAAAGTTAAAGCGCCTTACTTGACCCCGGATGAAGTCTTAAAAATTGCCTCTGACGGTGCCAAAGCTGGCTGTAAAGAGGCCCTGTTCACGTTAGGGGATAAGCCAGAGGAACGTTACAAGGCGGCAAGAGATGGACTCAAAGACTTACATCAAGACTCAACGCTTAGCTACTTACACGACATGGCGGAATTGGTGCTCAATGAGACAGGATTGTTCCCCCACCTAAATCCAGGGCTTATGACGGCCTCTGAGTTTGCATCATTACGTAAAGTGTCTATTTCCATGGGCATTATGCTTGAGTCGGCGTCAGATCGATTGACGGAAAAAGGCATGCCGCATTACGGATCTCCGGACAAAATACCTGCCCGTCGCCTGGAAACGATTAAACTGGCGGGAGAAGCCGGGGTTCCTTTCACTTCGGGTATTTTGATTGGCATCGGGGAAACAAGACGGGAGCGCATCGAGTCTTTGCTTGCCTTGCGGGACGCTAATGAACCCTATGGACATATCCAAGAACTGATCATTCAGAATTTCCGGGCGAAACCCGATACACTCATGAAGGATGCGCCAGAGCCGGATCTGAATGAACTGCTATGGACCATTGCCCAGGCGCGACTGCTGTTTGGCAGTGAGATGAATCTTCAGGTCCCACCCAATTTGAGCCCGGGCGTGTTTCATCGAATGATCGATGCGGGCATTAATGATTGGGGGGGTGTCTCGCCAGTGACGCCAGATTTTGTTAATCCAGAGGCTCCATGGCCGCACCTACAGAATTTAGCGGATGAGACCGCTCACGAAGGCAAAGTCCTTGTCGAGCGACTCGCGCTGTATCCATCGCATGTGCAACAGTTGGATCGATGGGTGGATTCGAGTCTGCAGCCAATGATTCTAGGGGCCATAGATGGTGAGGGCTTTGTTCGGGGCGAAACCTGGGCAGCAGGCGAAACACCAGAACCTCCGGCCGTCGATTTGGGCCGTGTCACTCAGATCCCGAAACGGCCCGCCGGTAGTGAACTATCGAAAATCTTACAAAAGGCCAGCGATGGATTGACGCTGACCGAAGCAGAAATTGTACGGCTGTTCCAAGCAAGGGGTGACGAGGTAACCCATGTGTGCCAAGCGGCGGACACAATTCGGCGGGCTGTCTGTGGTGATGAGGTCACCTATTGTGTGAATCGAAATATTAACTACACCAACGTTTGTTATTTCAAATGTCAGTTTTGTGCCTTCTCGAAAGGCAAGATGAGCGAGAATTTGCGTGGTCGCCCGTACGATTTGTCCCACGAAGAGATTATGCGCCGAACTCGGGAGGCCTTTGATCGAGGCGCATCAGAAGTCTGCCTCCAAGGCGGTATTCATCCTGAATATACTGGCCAAACTTATCTTGATATCTGTCATACCATTAAGCAGGTTGTACCGGAGATGCATATCCATGCGTTTTCACCGTTGGAAGTCTGGCAAGGTGCAAAAACGTTGGGCCAATCTTTGCCGGAGTACTTAACGAGTTTAAAAGAAGCCGGCCTTGGAACATTGCCTGGCACGGCTGCGGAGATTTTAGACGACGAGGTTCGTGCAACGCTTTGCCCGGACAAGATCAATACCAGCCAATGGTTGGAGGTCATGGAAGCCGCTCACGGGGTCGGGTTTAACACCACGGCGACCATTATGTATGGTCACGTTGAGCGCTATGAGCACGTAGCAAGGCATTTACTCCGAATTAGAGCCTTACAAGCCAAAACGGGCGGATTTACTGAGTTCGTCATTTTGCCTTTTATCCATATGGAGGCGCCAATGTATCTCAAGGGGCAGGCGCGCAAAGGCCCGACGTTCCGAGAGGCGATACTGATTCACGCGATTGCGCGTTTGGCACTGAATCCCGTCTTCAAAAATATTCAAGCATCCTGGACGAAGCTGGGACATGAGGGCGTAAAGGCCTGTCTGAATGCGGGGGTTAATGACCTAGGTGGCACATTGATGAATGAAACGATCACCCGAGCTGCTGGCGCCGCTCATGGGCAAGAAACAACGCCAGAAGCTATGGAGGCGCTGATTCAATCTGCGGGCAGAATTCCGAGACAACGCGCGACTGACTATGGTGAGGTCAGTGAGGTGCAGCGACAAAAATCCTTAGGCGCGGCAGTCCTTAAAGAACCGGTTTATACTTCTGCGAAGCGTTACGAACGCACGAAGCCCAACAAATCTGCTCTGGTGAGACCGGGATTGACCTCGGAGGAAGAAATTACGAGCGCAGAAATTATTTAATCGCGCAACCAGTCAGGGCTTGTCGAAGGATGCGCAGAAATGATACTGACCAGCGCGGGTATAAGACCTTCGTGACATCCTTCAAAAGTCGCTGGGTTGTCTTCTCAAAGGACTGGACTCAATGGGCACGCGCGCTGGATCCTCAGAAGCTGCTAACAGCAAAAGGATGCGGCAGGGGCCCCAAGCTTGACTTAAAGATGATAGTCTAATGCCGTCGCAGCGCCAGAGCATCGAGCTTGTGGTGAAACTGGGCGATCCTCGGATTGGTGAATAGCCCCAAGACTTGCAGGACGTCTAAAACAGGGCAGCTGGGTAAGAACAAGCAGGTAATAGGAGTAGCGTAATGGCAGTACCTCAAAGAACAGCATTAACGTTGCCCGATCCGAGAGGGGTCGTAGGCACCATTGACATGGCGAAATGGGCAGAAGCCGAGGGTTATGATGATTTATGGTTCGCTGATAGCTCAGGGGTTGATGCCCTAACAACAGCGGCAGCAGTTGCCTTAAATACGAGCCGATGTCGGATTGGTACCGCGATTATTCCAGTATTCTCTCGAACGCCTGCGGTCTTGGCATCGACCGCACATGTGCTCCATCAATTGTCTGAGGGGCGATTCATATTAGGCTTGGGCTCCTCGAGTCAAACGATGATGGAAAATTGGCATGGGTTGAAATTCGAAAAGCCGTTGACACGAGTCAAAGAAACGGTCGAGTTAATACAAAGCATGTTGCGGGGTGAAAAGTCAGATTATCAAGGGGATACGGTAAGCAGCCGAGGTTATCGACAACTGCCCTTGCCCGCCGGCGCTCAGCCTGTCTACATGGCCGCGCTTAGAACTAAAATGCTCGAAGCTGCGGCGGAATTTAGCGATGGTGTGATTCTGAATTTGTTTCCCAGGCAAGCGCTACCGAGGATGATGACGCATATTCAAGCCGGCGCCGAGCGTGCGGGCAAATCGCTCAGCGAGGTGGAAGTGGTGTGTCGTCACCAAGTGATTGTGACCGATGATAAAGAGGGGGCTCGAAATATGATAAGAGCCGCTTTTGCGCCTTACTACGCAACCCCTGTGTACAACGCGTTTCTGGCCTGGTCTGGTTATGAAGAGGTCGCCGAACGTATCCGCGAGGGTTGGGCCGCCAAGGACCGAGACAAAACCACCTCAGCGTTGGATGATCAGCTCGTCGATGATATTGCCATCATAGGCAGTCAAGAAGAATGCCAGGATCGAATCAGAGCCTATGCAGAAGGCGGGATTACGACCCATATTATTTCCTGTGTTTCCGGCAAGGATGCTCAGGCGACCTACCAAGCGTTTACCGGCAACCAGTTCAAGTTTTAGGAGAATGTTATGAAGATTGATGGCGGATTAATGGGGGATTTGAGTGAGGCTGGGCGGCAAGGCGCTCGCCTTGAAGCGTTAGGCTACAACGGCGCCGTGACAGCAGAGACGTCCCACGACCCGTTTTTCCCACTTTTGCTGGCGGCTCAAGAAACTCAAAACATTGAGCTAACCACTTCTATTGCGGTCGCGTTTTCTAGAACGCCGATGAATTTGGCGAACATAGGCCATGATCTAAATAGTTTCTCAAAGGGTCGGTTTATCTTAGGTTTGGGGTCGCAAATCCGACCGCACATAACCAAGCGATTCAGCATGCCCTGGTCAAAACCCGCTGCCAGAATGCGGGAGTTCATTTCAGCAATGCGAGCTATTTGGGCAGCCTGGCATGAGGGTCAGCCGCTGCAGTTTGAAGGCGAGTTTTATACCCATTCATTGATGACCCCTATGTTTACGCCACTGGATACCCAATATGGTGCCCCCAAAGTATTTCTTGCGGCTGTTGGACCTCTAATGACTGAGGTTGCTGGCGAAGTCGCTGATGGGGTCATTATTCACGCATTTACCACTGAGAAATATCTCCGGGAAGTGACGCTGCCGGCGATTGAAAAAGGTTTGGCCAAAGCGGGGCGTGCTCGGTCTGATTTTGAAATTAGCTATCCTGGATTTGTGGTGTCTGGCAATACTGAGGAAGCCTTTGCTGCCAATAAACAGGCTGTTAAGAAGCAAATCGCTTTTTATGGCTCGACACCTGCATACGCGCCTGTTTTAGGTATCCATGGTTGGGGCGAGTTGCAGCCGGAACTCAACGGCCTAAGCAAACAAGGCAAATGGGACGAGATGGCAGATTTAATTACAGACGACATTCTCTCTGAGTTCGCGGTGGTCGGCGAACCGGAAGCGGCGGTGGACTTGTTTAAATCCAGATTTGGCAACGTTGTGGATCGCACCATGGGCAATTTTGCCGGTCGGGATGAAGCGCATAGCCGATCCCTTTTAGCTCGGCTGACGGGATAAGGTTGATTCGTTCCAAGCTCGAAGTCGGAGCTGAGCAGCGGTTGGTGACTGAATAGCTTGCGACTGAAAGGCCTTGAACGAGCGGCCGAAAGACGGTTTTTGTAAGCAACCTACACATACTAAAGGACGTTTTTATGAAATTAGGAATAATTGCTGGCTATGGCGGCAAGATGATGAACATCGATATCGAGCGAATTAAGAAGGCTGAGAGCCTCGGTTATGATTCCCTCTGGACCGCCGAAGCTTATGGTTCAGATGCTGTAACCCCGGCGGCTTGGATCCTTGCTCAGACCAGTAAAATCAAAGTTGGAACGGCCATTATGCAGATGCCGGCCAGATCCCCAGCTTGTACCGCAATGACCGCAATGACCTTGAACCAGTTGTCCAACGGCCGATTTATCGTCGGGCTGGGTGCATCTGGGCCTCAGGTGGTGGAGGGCTGGCATGGCGTTGCCTATGGCCGGCCAGTGACCCGGATTAAAGAATACATTAGTATCATGAAGAAGATATTTGCCCGAGAAGCGCCGGTCGAGCATGAAGGGTTTCACTACAGCCTGCCTTATTCAGGCGAGGACGGTACCGGGCTTGGCAAATCGCTAAAGAGCATTTTGCAAGCGGATACATCCATCCCAATTTACACTGCATCCATTACCCCAGCAGGTTTAGCGGGGAGTGCCGAAGTGGCCGATGGCGTCTTTCCAATTTGGATGGATCCTGATAAGCCGCACGTGTTGTCACCCAACATTGAAAAAGGCTTGTCCAAGTCTGGCCGAACGCTCCTTGATTATGATGTCGCGCCATTCGTTACCTGTATTCTGGGCGATGATATTGAAGCCTGTAGAATGCCGATCAAAGGTAATATGGCTTTGTACATTGGTGGCATGGGCGCGCGGGACAAAAACTTTTATAACGACTACGCCAAGGCGCTGGGTTTTGAAGATGCCGCAGCCACAATTCAGGATCACTATCTGGCGGGTCGAAAAGACGAGGCCATGGCAGCGGTTCCAGACGAATTGGTGGATGCCTGTCATTTAGTCGGACCCGCTGAACATATTAAAGAGCAACTTAAGCGCTGGAAAACTGCTGGCAGCAATGGCAGCGTTGGCTCTATGCTGATTGGTGCCGGCCAGCCAGAAGCACTCGAATTGATTGCCTCGGAAATGCTCTGAAGCGGGCATTAGTCAGATGTCGTGGCAGGTCAAAGCAGTCCAGGGGATTGAAGCCATAGGTGCAGTCGCCTGGAATCAATTCGCTGAGAAAGAAGGGGTCCCAAGGGACCCTTTTTTGTCCTATGCATTTTTAAGTGCTCTAGAGGAGAGCGGGTCTGTCTCGAATGAAGTAGGATGGATGCCGTACCATCTCTTACTCGAAAATGAGGATCAATCGCCTTTGGGCGTCATGCCACTGTATGTTAAAGGTCACTCGCAAGGAGAGTACATTTTTGACTACAGTTGGGCTGATGCGCTTGAACGAGCGGGCGGTCGATACTACCCAAAATTGCTATCGGCAATACCTTTTACACCCGTGACCGGCAGACGAATCTTGGCCGAAACCAGCGAGCAGGAACAGGCGTTGGTAATGGGAGCGGCTCAGATGGCTGAGGAGCTCAATATCTCTTCGGTCCATGTCAATTTTCTTGATGAACATGCCTGGCGTCGTCGCGGCGATGAAGGCTGGTTGCTTCGAACGCACAAGCAGTATCATTGGCAAAATCAAGACTATGGTAGTTTTGATGATTTCTTGTCCTGTTTATCGAGCAAGAAGCGCAAAAATATTAAGCGAGAGCGACGGTTGGCGTTGGCGGCCGGAATAACCATTGAATGTCTTACAGGCTCTGAGATTTTAGAATCTCACTGGGACGCGTTCTATCAGTTCTACATCGATACCGGCCATCGAAAATGGGGGTCGCCTTATCTGAATCGGCAGTTTTTTAGCTTAATCGGGCAATCCATGGCAGAGGATATCTTGCTTGTAATGTGCCGGCGCGGCGATAAATACGTTGCAGGTGCCATTAACTTCATCGGTGAGACGTGTTTGTATGGTCGTAATTGGGGTTGTATCGAGGATCATCCCTTTCTGCATTTCGAGGTTTGCTATTACCAGGCTATCGAGTTTGCAATTCATCAAGGGCTGTCGCGTGTAGAAGCGGGCGCTCAAGGAGAGCATAAGCTTGCACGAGGGTACTTACCCAGCCAGACCTACAGCGCTCATTGGATCGTTCACGAGGGGTTTAGAGAAGCGGTGAGTCGTTACTTGGATCAAGAGCGTAGTCACGTGACCGATGAAATTGATTATTTAGAACGGTTTTCGCCCTTTAAATCGGCCAGTTGACCCGGCGTCAGAACAGGGGCTTTGATATGAATCAGACATTAGCAAGGGATTAGATTATGGCTGTCGTTGATGAAAAGATCGATCAGGGCATTCGGATCGTGACGTTAAATAGACCTGATGCTTTAAACGCATTTAGCAGCGAATTAATGGACGCGCTTGCCGAGGCATTTATTGGTGCCGCGGCAGACGCCAATACCAAGGTATTAGTCTTAACCGGTGCTGGCAGAGCCTTCAGCGCTGGCGCTGACCTGAAAGCGATGGGTAAACCCGCCCATACGCCAAAATATGGGTTGTCGGGTCTGCTCGAGGCCATTATCGACTTTCCAAAACCTTGGTTGATCGCCGCCAACGGGGTCGGAGTGGGTATCGGATGTACCCTATTGGGTTTGGCGGATGCGGCATTTGCCGCAGCCTCAGCTCGATTCCGTTGTCCGTTTTCAGCGTTAGGGCTGACAGCAGAGGCTGCATCGACGGTAACGTTTGCGAGACTCATGGGGCATCAACAGGCAAGCTGGTTTTTGCTGTCCTCCGAATGGTTATCAGCAGACAAAGCCATGACCTTAGGGCTTGTTCACTCCGTTTATCCGGACGACAGGTTAATGGATGAGGTCATGCACCGTGCTGCAGTACTTGCAGCGTTACCTTTGACGTCGCTTGTCCAAACCAAGGCGCTGATGACAAGAACACGAAATCCTGAGCTAAAAGCTGCAATCAAACTCGAGAATGCGGCGCTCGATCAACTGGCTGGGGGGCCAGCGAACCGGGAAGCGCTGGCGGCTTTTGCAGCCAAACGGGAGCCCGATTTTACGGCATTATAAGACGCCCGAATTGTTGGGTAGGGCTTGCTCTGCAAAAGAGGTGAAGCCGTGAAGCATGGCGGAAAAGAGGAAGCGTAATGAGCTTATCATTTACTCAAAATTGTGCCCTTGTAACAGGGGCCTCCAGTGGCATAGGCGAAGCGCTTGCGCGGGCCTTAGCCGATCGGGGTACAGCGCTTATATTAACGGCTCGTCGACAGCAACGACTTGATGAGCTCGCTGAAACATTATCCAAACAGGTGCCGGTCTCTGTGATTCCGGCTGATCTCTCTTGTGAATCCGGTGTCACCGATTTGATTGATGCGCTCGTGGCGCGGTCGGAAACTATTGATATCTTAGTCAACTGTGCGGGCCTGGCTTTAACGGGTTGGTTTCAAGAAGACGAACAAGGCGAACAAGCCCTGATGTATTTAAATATGTCAGCGCCGGTTCGGCTGATGCAGCACTGTTTGCCAGCGATGAAGCGTCAGGGCTCTGGCCGGATTTTAAATGTCTGTTCCGTAGCAGCCTTTCAGCCGGTGCCCAAAATGGCGCAGTATGCTGCGTCCAAGGCTTATCTTTTGTCGTTAACCGAGGCGATCAGTGAGGAGCTCAAGGGTTCAGGTGTATTTGCAACGGCACTGTGCCCAGGTGTAACGGCGACCGAAAGTGTCATTCCTGAAGTCGTTGAGGTGTTGCCTGAGGTTTTAGTCCAGACAGCTGAAGCCGTGGCCAATGAAGGTCTCGATGCAATGGCCAGAGGTGATGCAGTGTGTATCCCGGGTCGCTTAAATCAGGCAGCGGTAACCTTAAGTCAATTTCAGCCCCGTCGTTGGATTCGACGATTAGGCGGCTTGGCAGCCCGATTGTCATGATCGCCTAAGCATCAGCACGTAACTCATTGGGGTTGATTAGCAAAGCAGATAGTTACCAGTAAACAAAAAGGAGTGGCAGATATGGATCTTCGTTCTGACCCTAATGCAATTGACGCAGATTGGTTAACTCAAGTGCTTCAGCGAGACTATCCAAGTTGTAAAGTCACGGACGTCGCAGCGGAATCCATAGGTACTGGGCAAGTTGGAGAGAATGTTCGATTTTCGTTGTCCGGGGTGGGGGCGCCGGCTTCGGTTGTTGGAAAATTCCCTTCTCTTGACCCTGTGAGTAAGCAAACGGGTATTGTTCAGCGCAATTACGTGCGGGAAGTGTTTTTTTATCAAACCGTACAATCGATGGTGAATATCCAGACGCCCAAGATCTTTCATGCAGACATCGAACCCGAGACTCATGAATTTGTTTTGTTGATGGAGGACTTAGCGCCTGGTGTTCAGGGTGATCAGCTTGCGGGCTGTAGCGTCGACGAGGCAGCGCTTGCACTCGAGGCGTTAGCACACCTTCAAGGTCCTAAGTGGGGAGATGCAGACCTTGCCCAGGCGGAATTACTTGGCGGCGGCGCAACAAGTGAAGACACCGGCATGCTCACAGAGCTCTATAAGAATCTGATGCCTGGATACTTGGCCCGCTATGCTTCGCGCTTAACCGACGAGGAGATTGCAGCCACCGAGCAGTTGCTTAATAAGCTGCCAAGTTACCAAGCCATTTATGCGGGAGAGCCGCCGGTTTTAATACATGTTGACTACCGCTTGGATAACATGATGTTTGGTGGCCCCTATCCGCTGACGGTCGTTGACTGGCAGTCTTTGACCATGGGCTGCCCCTTAAATGATGCCAGCTATTTTATGGGCACCTCCTTGGTATCTCACGATCGCGTTAGTGAAGAGCAAGCCTTGCTTCGCCATTATTTAGAGGTGTTGCGCAGTTATGGCATCAGTTTGAGTTTTGACAAAGCCTTTGCCTATTACCGAAATTACGCCCCGGCAGGGATGATTATGGCGCTAATAGCCTCAATGATCGTCGGCGAAACAGATCGAGGTAACGATATGTTTATGGCGATGGCAAAGCGTAGTATCGCAATGTGCCAAGCCCTGGAGGTCCTTGATTAAAGGCGAGGCGCTAAGGCTGGATTTGGGGGCAAGTGAGCAAAACGCTTGGGGTCGCGCTGTGCTGCATAGGCGGTGACAATAGGCGCGAGTTCCACGGGCGATGCGCCATGAAGGATGACACCATCACATCCTAGGTCAAGTTGGTGGTTGATCGCGGCTACGCATGCCTCAGGAGATCCATAAGCTGCAGGCGCTAGCCATTCATCTGGAATTAGGGACTGGACAACTTCTAAGTCGGCGGTTGACCCTTTTTGATCCAACGCGCCTTGAAAATTCCGAACCAAGTCATGGGAACGGAATCGTTCTAATATGGCCTTATCCCAACCGTTGGTCTTGACCATCAAATCACCATAGGCCTGTAAGTAGGTGGCCATACGGCCGACACGTTTTTTGAGTTGTAAGGGAGCAGGGAGATGATCTCCAATGGTGGCAAGGCAAGACCACACGCGTACGTCTTCTGGGTTTCTGCCGGCTTCTTGAGCAGCTGATTTCACTGTATGAACCGCCCTTTGGGTCGTCTCGTCAGTAAAAAATGTATGCAATACCACCGCGTCAAAGGCTCGACCGCCAAGCGCCAACGAATTGGGACCAAAGGCTGTGAGCGTCAAAGGTATGTGTTCATCAAAGTCGGGGTCCAATCTCAGTACCGGCCAAGCGCCAGCGGGGCCTTGATGATTGATAATAGTTTCACCGCGATGCAACCTGCGCATCAGGTCTGCAAAATCTTCCATGGCTTTGGTGGTAATGGACGGCAATCCGAACGCTTTAAAAAGCGGTTCAATACCGCGCCCTAAACCTAGCGAAAAACGACCTCCGGTTAAGAAGTGCAGCGTACTAGCAAAGGCAGCCGTTACCACCGGGTGACGAGTGTTTTGATTCGTAGCGGCGGTGGCAATTCCAATGCGTTCGGATACGGCACCCACGGCCCCGGAAAGGGCCGCGATCTCTTTGATATTAAAGCGTTCGGAAATGAAGCACGCGCCTAAGCCCATCGCCTCAGCCATTTGGACTTCCTCAATTAAATCTCGGGGAGAATTGGGTGCGCCAGCGAGGGTATAAAAGCCCAGCTCGTTCATCGATTGCGGTTCCATGAGATCAGCCTTGTGTTGACGAGTCTATTGACGGAGGGTGTTAGGAGAGACTGCCAGCTCCATAGTTTTTTGTCTAGAAATGGGGTTAACTGATGCTCCCCTCGCTAAAATTAACAGCTTCCTTAAATTGGGTCATAAAATCGATGTCGATGTTTTTAAAATCTCTTAAAGAACTACCACCGTTCGGTGAGGCCTTGGGTATGATTTTAGAAGAACAAGATCAAGGTGCTGGTGTCGCAGTTCTATTGCCTGGCCATGGTCGGGTCAGTAGCAGCGATCAAGGGGGTATTTTTGATAGCGGTGCAATTCTTGCGACCATCGATAATACAGCTGGCTGGTGTATCAGGGATCATGAGGATTATATCGAGGGTACTTCGATGGCAACTTTAGATTTGCGGGTCGATTTCTTAACGTCTGCGGCCCTTTCTGAAACCCTACGTGTTCGCGCCATTTGTGATGGGTTTGATGGCAGCCTGGCATTTGTTCGAGCCACCGCTGAGGTGGTTGCAAGCGGAGTGCTCGTTGCCACAGGGCAGGCAACTTTTATGCTTGGCACACCCAACAATCCAGCAAACGTTTGAGGCTGTAAGGTGGCGCAATCGTTACAAAACAAGCTTGACCACGTGCATCGCCTGATCAAGGCAAATCCATATCTTGAGCTCTTAGGTGCTGAGGCTGAAGTCATCGAGGAGGAGGTGATTGTCTCTGTTTTCGGGGCGCCTCACCTCGTAGGTAACATTAATCTTCCAGCACTTCACGGTGGCGTTATTGGCAGTTTGTTAGGTTTTGCAGCGACCGCACAGGTGGTTTACACCAATAATCTGCACGCGAGTCCTCGATTGGTGAACATTGATATTGACTATTTGCGTACCGGTAAGCCGATAAAAACCTTTGCCGCTGCCAAGGTTGTTCGTCAAGGTCGACGGGTAGCCAATATGAGGGCTGAGCTCTGGCAAGCCGAGCGAACTCGAACAATCGCCGTTGCCAGGGTGCAATTTTTGTTAGATCAATAGATTGAGCCGCTAAAACTCAAAGGGCGTTGATCAAAACCCTTTGGGATCGATGAGCAGGCGGCAGATACAAACTCACTAATCGGTTACGGCGCCCTTAGAAGCAGAGCTGACCAGCTTCGCGTATTTGGCAAGGACGCCGCGCTCGGTATAAGGCGCCGGTGCCTGCCAGCGTGCTTTTCTGGCTTTGAGCTCATCATCGCTGACGACAATATTGATCTCGTGATTGTCAGCATCAATTTCGATTTGATCGCCATCTTCGATCAGAGCTATCGGACCGCCCTCGAAGGCTTCCGGTGTGACGTGGCCAATGACAAAGCCATGGGACCCGCCGCTGAACCGGCCGTCGGTGACTAGGGCAACCTCGGTTGCCAAGCCTCTTCCATTAATTGCACTGGTGGGAGATAACATTTCTCGCATGCCTGGTCCGCCTTTAGGTCCTTCATAGCGCACTACCACGACCTCGCCGGGCTTCACGGTACCATCGAGAATTGCAGCTAGGGCTGATTCCTCTCCATGGAAACAACGGGCCGCCCCCGAAAAAGTGAGGCCCTCGTGACCAGTGATCTTTGCAACGGCGCCATCAGGAGCCAAATTTCCTTTGAGGACGACCAGATGGCTATCTTTTTTGATGGGATCGGATAATGGCCGAATAATATGTTGATCTTCTGGATAAGGCGCGACGTCAGCAAGATTTTCAGCCAGCGTCTTGCCGGTAACCGTGAGGCAATCGCCGTGCAAAAGTCCAGCATCCAGCAAGGTCTTCATGAGAGGCTGAATACCGCCAATGGCAATGAGTTCGCTCATGGCATATTTGCCAGCGGGACGCATGTCCGCAAGCACCGGGACGCGTTTACCAATCTCCGTGAAGTCATCAATGCTAAGCGGAATGTTTGCCGCATGGGCAATGGCTAAAAGGTGCAATACAGCGTTGGTAGAACCCTCTAGTGCAATCGTCACCGTAATGGCATTTTCAAAGGCGCTTCGACTGAGGATATCGCTGGGCTTGATATCAGCCTCAATGAGCTTGACCACCGCTTCGCCAGCGGCTAAACAATCTTGGCGTTTTTGAGGTGACACGGCTTCTTGGGCAGAAGAGTTTGGGAGCGACAGGCCCAAAGCCTCTATCGCTGATGCCATCGTGTTCGCTGTGTACATGCCACCACAAGATCCTGGACCAGGTATCGAGGTGGCCTCAATATCTTTAAGCGCGAGCTCCGAGAGATTGCCGCTAGCGTATTGACCAACAGCTTCAAAAACCGAGACAACATCGCGGCGATCTTTACCAGGTTGAATCGTGCCACCGTAAACAAATACGCTAGGTCGGTTCAGTCTTGCCATGGCAATGGCACAGCCGGGCATGTTTTTATCGCAACCACCGATGGCCACGAACCCGTCAAAGCCTTGTCCAGCAACAACGGTTTCGATTGAATCGGCGATAACCTCTCGCGACACCAACGAATACCGCATGCCAGGAGAGCCCATGGATATGCCGTCGCTGACGGTAATGGTATTAAAGGTAATCGCTTTTGCATCAGCATCTTCAGCGCCGATTGCTGCCGCCTCTGCCAGCTCATTAATGTGCACGTTGCAGGGGGTTAGATTGCTCCAAGTTGAGGCAATTCCGACTTGGGGTTTGTCAAAATCCGCTTCTGAGAAACCAACCGCATGTAACATGGCTCGAGCTGCCGCCTTTTCAAGGCCATCAACGACTTGAGAGGAATAAGGTCTTTTGGTCGTGCCGGTCATGGGGGTTCCTAGGCTTTAAGGGACATGAAAAATAGCACATTACCCTAGGGCAATCGAGGTTTCGCTCGGTAATGGCATAACAGCCCGGGATTGGTAACGGAGCAGGTCAGCGAGGGTGAGTGGTTAAACGGTGCGTGGCCAGGCAATACGACTTCTTCCATGATCACCATTCATGGGATACTCAAAGTCCTGTTTGGAGGACCATTATGGGTAGATTAAGCTGGCCGTTTGTTCCGGGATCTTTTCCGATCATTACTCGTGCCGAGGGAGCGTACTTATACGACGATACGGGTCGTCCTATTTTGGATGCCGCAGGTGGTGCGGTTGTGACCAATGTTGGTCATGGCCGGGCGCGTGTTGCTGAAGCCATGGCCAGGGCAGCTAAGCAAGTGAGTTATGTTGTACCGCCTTTTCCGACGCCGGAGCGGCTGGCGCTGGTCGATCGACTAGCCAATGACTGGTTACCCGAGAATCTAACTCGGGCACATTTTACTTCTGGTGGTACAGAAGCTAATGAAGCCGCCATGAAATTGGCGCTGCAGTTTCAGCAAGCGGTGGGAGAGTCCCAACGAACAAAACTCGTGGGCCGATCGATTTCTTATCATGGTACAACGCTGGCAACTGCTGCTATCAGCGGCCATCCTTTGAGGCGTCGGGGACTAGAGTCGGCGTTGCCGCAATATCTCGAAGTGCCAACACCTTATCCGTTGCGAGCGCCTGAGGGCCTCAACAGCGACCTGTTAGGAAGCTTCTATGTCGATCAAATGCGCGCCCTAATTGAAGCAGAGGGAGCAGACACCATTGCAGGTTTTATTGCTGAGCCCATCACTGGATCCTCCGGCGGCGCTATTGTGCCGCCGGAGGGTTATTGGCCTAAGGTAAGGGCCTTATGTGATGAGCTGGGGATCATCCTCATTTTAGATGAAGTGATGACCGGCTTTGGTCGCACCGGGCTTGATTTCGGCTATCAGCATTGGCCAATTCAGCCGGATATATTAGTCGCAGGGAAGGGGCTTGCAGGGGGCTATGCGCCGCTGGGTGGCGTTTTTACTTCCGAACGCGTAGGGGCAGCGATCGAGTCGGCGGGCTATCAGGTAATGTTCAATACTTTTGGAGCACATCCTAGCGCGTGCGCAGCAGCTGTTGAGGTGTTGTCAATTATGACCGAGGAGTCGTTGGTCAAAACGGCAAGTGATGCTGGTGACTATCTACACGCCCAACTACAGGCGGCGTTTTGTGATCATCCTTATGTTGCCGAAGTTAGAGGTCGTGGATTGCTTGCGGCGATTGAGGTTGTGTCCTCACGCGTTGATTTGGCTTGTTTTGATACAGAACGCTCGGTCACCAGTCAAATCGTTGCGGAAGGTTTGGCTCGAGGCGTGTTTTTCTACGCCGGGGGTACAGGACAGGTGCGGGACGTTATTTGTGTTGGGCCGCCCTTTACCATTTCGCGAGATCAAATCGACCACTTAGTGGCGACGCTAAAGGCTTCGGTCGATACGGTAATTGAACGAATGGCTTGAAATTGCAAATCGAAGCTGAAGGCGAAGTTAAGCGAAAGCAGCGGCGGTTCGGGCGGCAGCGGCTATCGACGATGTTCATCAGAGTTAAGGAGACGAGATTGTGGCGAGGAAGTTAGCAAAGACGCTGATGAATCGGGAGGTCATCGCCTTGGCATGTGGCGCTATGATTGGTTGGAGCTGGGTGCTTTTGACGGGCGAGTGGCTCAGTCGAGCCGGCACCCTGGGAACGGTTGCTGCATTTACCTTAGGCTCACTGATCGTGCTGCTCATTAGTTTGACCTATGCAGAGTTGGCATCGGCCATGCCGCACGCCGGTGGGGAACATCATTACACCAAGCGCGCCCTCGGCTACACCGCCTCTTTTGTGGCCAGTTGGGCGGTGGTGATTGCTTATGTGACGGTTTGCGTCTTTGAATCTGCAGCCTTACCTACGGCGCTTGAGTATTTGTTTCCAGATCTTGCTCAAGGTCTGTTATGGCATGTTGCAGGATCTCCCGTTTATGCATCCTTGGTGGCGGTAGGTGCGCTAGGTGCAATTGTCATGACCTGGGTCAATTATGTTGGAATTCGGTTTGCTGCTTTTGTCCAAAGTGTGCTGACTGTGTTGTTTTTGGGTGTGGGGTTATTATTTTTTTTAGGGGTTGGCTTAGCACCTAGTCTTGCGCATCCAGTTGCGCCGTTACCGAATGAATGGATTGGTGCCCTCGGGGTCTTAGTGATGGTGCCGGCTCTACTGGTGGGTTTCGATGTAATTCCACAAAGCGCCGAAGAGATAAATTTACCGCCAAAACGTATTGGTTGGTTGCTGGTGCTTTCCGTTGGGTTGGCTGGCGCTTGGTATATCGCGATCTCCTTGGCAGTAGGAGGAGCCCTAACGGATGCTGCTCTGGCGGAATCAAAGATGCCGACTGCGGATGCCATGGCATCTGTTTGGCAACGGCCTTGGATGGGACAGGTGATGCTGTTAGCAGGCGTCGGTGGGATCTTAACCAGCTGGAACGCCTTTATTATCGGTGGAAGCAGAATTCTCTATGCCCTAGGCGCGGCCCGCATGATACCTTCAGTATTCGCTCGGCTACATCCTAAATACCAAACGCCTTACGTCAGCATTTTGGGCATTGGAGGTCTGAGCTTGATTTCGCCGTTCTTCGGTCGAGAAATACTGATTTGGCTTGTGGATGCGGGTAGCTTTGCCATTGTAGTCGCCTATTTGTTTGTCGTGATCTCTTTTTTGAAATTGCGACTCGCCGAGCCACAGATGCCAAGACCCTTCCGAGTTCCTTATGGGATGCCTCTTGGTGCCGTCACCCTCTTGTTAACGGCGGCTTTACTGTTGTTGTATTTGCCAGGTAGTCCAGCGGCATTGTTATGGCCAGAAGAGTGGGCCATGTTGTTGGCGGCATCATTGGTTGGTTTTGTGTTTTACAAGATTGGACGATCCAACCAGTAGGCATGAGCCTAGCGGTCTTGCTCTTGCGCCGCTACAGTAGGCTCTCTATGCTAGAGCCTGCCATAAGGCCGGAAAAATAGGCGCTTAATGGACCGATCCACCCCAGCGTTTTGTCTAGGGCAAACTGGGGTGCAAATTTGAACGTTCGAGATTGAAAAGGAAGACATCATGGGAGATGTATACATTGTTGAAGCTTGTCGTAGCGCCATAGGAAAGCGAGGCAAAGGATTAGCTGGGCTTAAGCCCGCGGATTTACTGGGTAAAGTTCAAAAAGCCGCAATTGATCGCTCAGGCATCGATCCCGCTGCAATAGATCAGGTTGTTGGTGGGTGCGTCTCTCAAGTTGGTGAGCAGTCGTTTAACATCGCACGCATCGCTTGGCTTTCTCAAGGGTTGCCGTTAGAAGTAGCCTCAACAACCGTTGACTCCCAATGTGGTTCGAGCCAGCAAGCAACCTCTATGGCGGCATCGATGATTGGCGCAGGTATCGAAGACGTGGTGATGAGTTGTGGTGTCGAAATGATGAGCCGTGTCCCCTTGGGCTCTAACATGAAAGATGGCTCTCCAATGGGAGAGTCATACAGCAGTCATTATCAGCCTACCAGCCAGTTCATGGGTGCTGCGATGATCGCTGAAGAATACCAAATCACTCGAGCGGATACGGATCAGTTCGGCCTTGAAAGTCAGCAGAAAGCCATTCGAGCATGGCAGGAGGGCCGGTTTGATCGAGAGGTCGCGGCGGTCGAAGCGCCCGTTTTGGACGAAAAGTTCGAACCGACCGGCGAGATGCGGGTGATTGATCGGGATGAAGGGTTACGCGAGACAACGCTTGAGTCCCTCGCAGGTCTAAATCCGGTCCCGGGGCAAGAGATCCACACCGCGGGATCAAGTTCTCAGGTTTCTGACGGCGCAGCGGCTGTCATCATGGCGAGTGAAGGCGCGTGCGAGCGACTGGGTTTAAAGCCTAGGGCCAAAATCAAGGCGACCACGTTGGTGGGCGTCGATCCAGTAACCATGCTAAAAGGCCCCATTCCAGCGACCCGTAAAGTACTAGAGCGCGCGGGCCTATCCCTTGAGGACATTGATGTTTTTGAGGTGAATGAAGCCTTTGCGTCTGTGGTGCTTGCTTGGGAAAAAGATCTAGGAGTGGATCACAGCAAAGTAAATGTTAATGGCGGCGCAATTGCTTTGGGTCATCCAACCGGTAGCACTGGGGCACGCTTGATCACCACGGCCCTCCACGAACTCGAGCGCACCGGCGGGCGATACGCGCTGATTGCCATGTGTTGCGGAGGTGGTCTAGGGACGGGCACCATCATCGAGCGACTGGATTAGGACAAAAAGGGTTAGGTCAAAAAGGGTTGCTGCTGATCAAAAGGGCGGTCAGTAGCAATCGAGACCCCAGCCGATGGGGTGAGAAGGCGCTTTAGCGCTCGGCAGAATGTTGGATAGCGCGGCGCTCATTTAAGAAGGCGAGCACAGACGCGCGCTCGCCCTGTTACCTTATTGTTCCTTAAGCAACGTTGACAGCAGCGGCCTCAAGTCGCTCGCTTAAACGCTGTAATTGGTCGAATAGTGCTGGGGGCACGTTGGTACCGAACTGCTGATAATACGATTCGATCAGGGGAATCTCTGCTAACCAGCCTTGGATGTCAACGCGCAATAGGGTTGCGATTGCGTCCTCGGTAAGGTCTAAGCCGTCAAAATTCAAGGCATCGAGTGTAGGCAGATGCCCAATCGGTGTCTCAACGGCGTCGGCGCGACCGGCACAACGCTCGAAAATCCACTCGAGCACGCGCGCATTCTCTCCGAAGCCAGGCCAAACAAACTGGCCTTCAAGATCCTTCCTAAACCAATTGACATAGTAAATTTTAGGTAATTTTGCATTGGCCGTTTGCCCAATGTTAATCCAATGTTGCCAATAATCAGCCATGTTGTAACCACAAAAAGGCAGCATCGCCATCGGATCACGACGAAGCTCACCAATAGCGCCGGCAGCCGCGGCTGTTTTTTCTGAGGCTACAATGGAACCAAAAAAGGTGCCTTGTTCCCAGCTGGTGGCTTCGTTGACAAGAGGCACGACTGAGGCGCGTCTGCCGCCGAATAAAATCGCGCTAATGGGCACACCTTTTAAATCTTCCCACTCATCGGCAATGGCTGGGCATTGGGCTGCAGAGACGGTAAATCTAGCATTAGGATGCGCGGCTGGCGTGTCGCTGTCCGGGGTCCAGTCGTTGCCTCGCCAATCAATCAAGTGTGCTGGTGCAGTATCGGTCATACCTTCCCACCAAACGTCACCATCATCAGTTTCTGCCACATTAGTGAAAATGCAATTGCCGTCGAGGGTTTGCATGGCGTTAGGATTAGTGTCCATACCGGTACCCGGTGCGACACCAAAGAATCCTGCTTCTGGATTAATTGCATAGAGCTGGCCATCATCGCCAAACTTCATCCAGCAGATATCATCGCCCACTGTCTCTACGGACCAACCTGGGATGGTCGGTACTAGCATGGCTAAGTTGGTTTTTCCGCAGGCGCTTGGGAAGGCGCCCGCAATGTATCGATATTCGCCATCTGGGTTAGTCAGTTTAAGGATCAGCATGTGCTCAGCAAGCCAGCCCTCATCTCTCGCCATAGCTGAAGCAATTCTCAGCGCAAAACACTTTTTACCCAGGAGAGCATTACCGCCATAGCCAGAACCAAAGCTCCAAATTTCCCGTGAAGCAGGGAAGTGAGCGATATAAAGATTGTCAGGATTACAAGGCCAAGCGGCACCGGTATCACCCGATTGCAAAGGCTGGCCAACAGAATGTAAGCACGGCACGAAGTCACCATCAGTGCCAAGTTCTTCAAGCACGGCCCGGCCGACACGAGTCATGATATGCATGCTGGCAACAACGTAGGGAGAATCTGATATTTCGACGCCGATATGGGCGATCGGCGAACCCACGGGCCCCATGCTAAACGGAATAACATACATGGTACGACCGCGCATGCACCCTTTGAAAAGGCCGGTAAGCTTGGCCTTCATTTCGTTAGGGTCTGCCCAATGATTGGTCGGTCCAGCGTCTTGCTCGTTGTCGCTGCAAATGAAAGTTCGGCTTTCGACCCGGGCAACATCAGCTGGATCAGATCTCACTAAAAAACTGTTGGGGCGCTTTTCAGGGTTTAGCGGTTTGGCAACGCCTGTCGCAGTCAAGCTTGCCATCATCTGTTGGTATTCTTCGGGGCTGCCATCACACAGTTGAACGGCATCGGGCTCACAAAGGGAAGTGATCTCTTCAATCCAGCGGTTTAGGCGTTGGTGGGGTGTCATAATTCAAATCCCGTAGTCGGCGTTTTGCCTCGGCTTTTGGCTCTGGCGATTCGATCCCGGGAGTACACCAGAATCGCTTGCGTTGTGGTCATTAAATCAGGATCTTGCCCGTTTGGCGACCGAGATGGGCGGCCGTTTCGGGAGCTGATGTCGATTGGACGTAAATGACCGAAAGAAGATATCAAGGGTCAATGCAATATTAAAAAGAATAAAAGTAGACTAATATATTCCAAATTATCATGTAATTATTGAGGGTTGCCGAAATTCAGGCCGCCGGCAGTCAAGGGTGTCTTTAACCCTGAAGCCATTGAGGATTCACGCAAATCCTCTACAATGCGGGCTTCCCCAGCCTATTGCTAGAGCCGTACATGCCTCCAAGTGTGCCAGCGCAGTTATTCGACCATCCACCTTACTGGGCTGAGTGTTTTGGTGTTGCGCCGTTTTTACCGACGACCCGAGCTGAAATGGAAGCGCTTGGCTGGGACCAGTGCGATGTGATCATCGTGTCAGGGGATGCTTATGTTGATCACCCTAGTTTTGGTATGGCCGTTATCGGCAGAGTCCTGGAAGCACAGGGTTTCCGGGTCGGCATCATTGCCCAACCAGATTGGCGAGATCCCAATGCTTTGAAGGTTTTGGGCCCGCCAGCGCTTTATTATGGGGTTGCTGCTGGCAATATGGATTCTTTGATCAATCACTACACGGCTGATCGAAAACGGCGAAACGACGACGCCTACTCGCCGGATGGTGAGGCGGGCAAGCGTCCAGATCGGGCTGTGATCGTGTATACCCAGCTTTGTCGGGCGGCCTACCAGGACGTGCCGGTAGTTATCGGCTCGATCGAAGCGAGTCTGCGGCGGATTGCGCATTACGATTACTGGAGTGATTCCGTTCGTCGCTCAGTGCTTGTTGATTCGAGTGCTGATCTATTGCTGTATGGCAATGCTGAGCGAGCGATTGTTGAGCTTACGCACCGACTCGCATCCGGTCAGGCAATCACAGAAATTACCGACATTAGAGGCACGGCCTTTGTTAAAAAGCAGCTGCCTGAACATATTAACAGGGTAGATGAGACCCAGATTCCCGAGGATCGTAGCGAACCAGTAGCGTCTGGGGCATTGATTGCACGGACGGGCGTGAGTGAGATGAATCCTTCGACAACGGAGGTTTTAGTGTCTTCAGCCGCCCGTCAGCGGCAGCCTAAGAATATGGCGCTGGCCTTCGACGCTGATTGCTTAATATTGCCGAGCTTTGAAGCTGTGCGATCGGATGAGTTGTTGTACGCCCACGCCTCGCGAATTTTGCATCGTGAGACGAACCCGTGGAATGCGCGCAGCCTCGCTCAGCAGCACGGTAATGTTTGGGTTTGGTTAAACCCGCCGCCGATTCCTCTGACAACCCCTGAAATAGATCGTGTGTTTGAGTTGCCGTATCAGCGAGTTCCGCATCCAAGGTATGGCGACGCTAAAATACCCGCATATGACATGATTCGGTTTTCGGTGAATATCATGCGAGGCTGTTTTGGGGGCTGCAGTTTTTGTTCAATTACTGAGCATGAGGGCCGGATCATTCAGAGCCGCAGTGAGGCCTCGATTTTGGCAGAGATCGAGCAAATCAGAGATAAGACACCAGGGTTCACTGGCGTTGTCTCTGACCTCGGTGGACCAACCGCAAACATGTGGCGTCTTGCCTGCAAAGATCCAAAAATAGAATCAAACTGTCGCAGACCCTCATGTGTCTACCCAGGGATCTGTAAAAATCTAGACACAGATCAAACCCCGCTGATTAGCTTATATCGTAAGGCTCGTGCCATCCCAGGGATCAAAAAAGTGTTAATTGCCTCAGGCTTGCGATACGACCTTGCGGTCGAAACGCCTGAATATGTTGAGGAGCTGGTTAAACATCATGTCGGCGGCTATTTGAAAATCGCGCCGGAGCATACAGAATCTGGACCCTTGTCAAAAATGATGAAGCCCGGGATTGGTACTTACGATGCATTTAAAACGCTGTTCGATCGTTTCTCAGCTGAAGCTAACAAAGAGCAATACCTGATTCCTTATTTTATCGCGGGGCATCCTGGTACTTCTGATGAAGACATGATGAATTTAGCGCTATGGCTTAAGGCCAATGGCTTTCGCGCCGATCAAGTTCAGTCATTTTATCCTTCACCGATGGCAACGGCGACAGCCATGTACCATACAAAGTCCGACCCGCTCCACCGAGTGGGTCGTCGTGCGATACCCGTCAATGTCGTCAAGTCGCCAGAACAAAGACGATTACACAAAGCCTTTTTGAGATATCACGATCCAGTAAACTGGCCGATGTTACGTCAGGCGTTGCGCCGTATGGGGCGGGCTGATCTTATTGGTAATACTAAATCTCATTTAGTGCCCAGAACTCAGTTCGCAGGTCCTCGAGGAATGGGGCAACCGTTTAAGACCCAGCACAATGGGTTACCCAAAATGCCTCGAAAACCCCGTCGCCGAAAATAGCCATTATCGTTAGACAGCATCCTGCAGGCTCAGCTGGTCTTTGAGCTCCCGTTTCAGAAATTTACCGCTGGCATTTCTCGGTAGAGGCGTATCGAGCAACCAGATGTATCTGGGTATTTTATGCTTCGCCATTTTTGTGGCGCAATAACCTCGGATATCTTCCGCATCAATTGCAGCGCCAGGCTTTGAATAAATGGCAACGCCAACCTCTTCTCCTAGACGGTCGTCCGGCACACCGAAGACGCTGCACTCGGCGAGGTTCTCGATTTGGTAGAGCACGGTTTCAACCTCAGAGCAGTAGATATTCTCTCCGCCTCTGAGAACCATATCCTTGACGCGATCAACAATATAAATGAAGCCATCGGCATCAATGGTGGCGACATCTCCAGTATGGAGCCATCCGTCAGTAATGGTTTCCGCCGTTGCGTCTGTTCGGTTCAAATAGCCTTTAATAACGGGTGCACCACGAACCCAAAGTTCGCCCGGCATACCGTTGGTATCTTGACCGTTGGCATCGACGGTCTTCGCTTCGAAAGATGGCATGGCTGGACCGCAACTGTCCGGCCGATCAAGAAAAAAGTCTCCGCTAATGGAGGTGATAATGCCGCAGGTTTCGGTCATGCCATAACCCGTGCTCGGCCGAGCATTCATAACGGCCTCGTCGATTTTGCCAACAAGGTCTGGCTGTAGCTGGGCGCCACCGCCTCCTACAGACATGAGGCTTGAGGTGTCGAACTTGGCAAAATCGGGGTGACCGATGAGTTCTCGACTCATGACGGGTACCCCGGTGAGACTGGTGATTTTCTCTCGCTCGATAAGCGCAAGGGCATCGCCCGCGTCCCATTTGTACATGTGAACGAGCTTGCCGCCGCCCAGGGTAGTCGCCTGAGCTAGGCAGTTGTTAGCAGTAACATGAAACAGGGGCGTTGTGACCAGGGCCGAGGGTACAGGTGCGGTTTCAGGATCAGGCAAGGGCTGGCCTTTGAATCGGTGCATCGTCTGTGCAAGGCAATTGCCCCAAAACCCCATATTCATAACGTTGTGGACGCAACCTCGATGGGTTTGTTGGGCGCCTTTTGGGCGCCCTGTGGTACCAGAGGTATAAAAGATGCAGGCGTCGTGATCTGGATCAATGGCCACCTCTGGCATTGATCCAGCGATTGCCATGATTGACTCAAAGGGCATTGCCCAATCTCTCGGTTTGCTTCGGACGCTAACGCAGGCGATATCACTATGCTGGTCGCGTATGGCAGCAAATCTCGCGAGACGCTCTTCGTCTGCAATGAGGAGTTTTGGGGCCGCATCCGTAAGGGCATAATCCATTTCATCTTCGACCCACCAAGCATTCATACCGACCACCGTGAGACCAGACGCAACCGTTGCCCAGTAGCATTGGAGCCATTCAGGGAAGTTACGCATGGCAATCGCAACGCGATCGCCTGGAACGAGTCCTTGATCCTGCATCCAGGCACTTAGACTATTCACCCGATCGTGGACTTGCGAATAAGTCAGCACCTCTTGCTCATAGACAAGGTAGGGCCGGTCACCAAATACAGTTGTACCGAGCCAAAACTCTCGAAGGGAAGGTGCTGCGGTTTTGAACGTCCGCATGGGGAAACCACGAACTTCCAAGGTCTCAACTTCGAAGTCACCCCCCGGTCCAGTCAGTTCACGCCATACCGTTTTTAAAGTTTCATACATGGACAATCCAGGCTCGCTGTTAGAAATAAACTTGGGCTAAGATAGGAGGTTCCGGTAATTGATGCAAATAAAATGCAACCACTGTTCGAAGATTTAGTCGTGATTGATGCTGCCTCTTTCGTGGCGGGGCCAGGGGCAGCGACCATCCTTGCAGATTTTGGTGCCAAGGTAATCAAAGTGGAGGCGCCGGCTGGTGATGCCTATCGGTTGCTCCATGGCCGCTATCCCTTTGACTACAACTGGGCGCTAACATCGCGGCATAAGCAAGATATCGTCCTTGACTTAAATCAATCAGAGGGCCGAGAAATTCTACGGCAGTTGATACACACAGCAGATGTGTTTATCCATAATTTTAGGGCCGAACAGATTGCGCGCTACGAGTTAGATTATCAAACATTGACAACCGCCAATCCTAGGTTGATCTACGCCCAATTAACCGGTTTTGGTACAAAAGGACCGGACTCTGAAAAAAGAGGTTATGACACAACAGCTTGGTGGGCGAGCGCAGGCATTCTTGATTTGATGAAACCAGGACAAGATGCCCCGGTTTTCCCGTTGGGTGGCGTGGGAGACCATGCCTCGGCGATGAGTTTGTTTGCCGGCATTATGATGGCGTTGTATCGGCGCGAAAAGACCGGGCTGGGCGATCGAGTTGAAACCTCCCTAGTTGCCAATGGGGCCTGGTCTAATGGAATGCATCTCCAAGGCGCTATCGCTGGATTTGATTTGGGACAGATCTTAGAAGAAAAAGGGTATAGGTCACCCTTTGCCATGATCTATCAAACTTCGGATCATCGATTCTTAGTGCTGGTCTCTGCCAATCCCGATAAAGAATGGCCGGGGATCGCCCGAGCCCTGGGTCATCCAGAGTGGCTGGATGATCCAAGATTTGCGTCGATACGAGATATCATGAAGCAGCGAGATCAGGTGCGGGCGATGTTTCAATCTGCCTTTGCAGATATGACTTTGCAGGATGCGTGCAAAGCATTAGATGGCGAGTCGCTAACTTATAGTGTCATTGAACGGATAAGTGATGTTGTCCAGAGCGCGCACCTCATTGAAAATGAGGTCATCGTCGCGACCGAATCAGAGGATCCAAATTTCCAATGGACCGTCGCGAATCCTATTTCGTTGGCTTCTCAGCAAGCCAGAGCCGTCAATGATCCGCCCAAACTGGGTGAGCATACCCGCGGAATATTGCAGAGCTTGGGGTATGATGAGGTAAGTATCGCAGACTTAATCGAGACCGGGGTCGTTAAGACCGACTAGATCGTGATCGATGCTTCATCAGCGTGATAGCCATTCATTGTTAGCACTGCCTTTCCTATAACTTGTCGCTGTTGCAAAGAGCTCAATGCCGCGATGCCAGCTTCGAGGGAATAGGTTTTATGAATGTAAGGATCAATCTGGCCGTCGCATAGTAAAGTAAATATGGCATTGCGGCATTCGCGACCCAAGCTCGGATCACGTCTGCCAATTTCTCCGGCTCTGACTCCGATTACTGCGATCTGTTTGATGAGAATGTGATTTACCGCCGCCTTGGGCCAGACGCCGCTGGTGAAACCGATGGTGAGCAGTCTTCCACCCCAGTTAATGCAACGCATCGATTCATCGAACACGCTGCCGCCAACCGGGTCAAAAATAACATCCGCTCCCTCGCCCTGGGTGAGGTCTTTGACCGCTTCTCTAAAACCGCCTAAGCGACCATCGGCTTGGGTATAGTTGATGGCTGCATCGACGCCTCTGGCTTCGAGTACTTTAAGTTTCTCATCGGTGCCTGCGGTCGCTATGACTTTTGCGCCAAAGACCTTCCCAAGATCGACAGCTGCCATGCCAACACCGCCTGCAGCGCCGTGGACCAGTAAGGTTTCGCCTGGCGCTAATTGGCCTCTAATTTTCAAGGCCACGTAGGCGGTTAAATAGGCGGTTGCATAGCTTGCGGCTTTGCCAAAGCTCACATGCTCCGGTAACTTTCTGACCAGCTCTGCGTCAATATTAATGTGTTCGCTAAAACCGCCATAGCGACCACCGGCAACAACCCGGTCGCCGACCGAAAATTCGGTAACGGCCTCCCCAACTTGAGTAACAACGCCGGAGAATTCACCGCCCGGGGCAAAGGGCAGAGGCGGTTTGAATTGATACTGACCTTGGGTCATTAGGATGTCTGGGAAGTTTACAGCGCAAGCCTTGATTTCAACCTGGATTTGTTTGGCAGATGGCTCCAAAAGCTCGTAGGATTCTAAGCGGAGTTGGTTTAAGTCATCTGAAAGTTCGTGACATAGTAAAGATCGGGTTAACATGAAGGTCTCTAGGGTAGAAGTGCTCGTCGGAACATAGCATAAATGGCTCAAACATAGGCGGGTGGACTTAAATAGCGCTGGTCTTGGTTGAAGGCCAGCGATCACAAGAGGTTTAGTTGAATCTAAGCTGCCCTTATCGCAAAAGCATCATTTAGGCCATTTTAAGGGGAGAGTAATGACTGAAGGTATCGCCGAAGCGGCAGTCACCGAGTGGATGAAAGCTCAGATTCCAACGCTTGAAGCGCCGTTGTCCTTTGAACTTATCACGGGGGGGCATTCGAATTTGACCTATCGATGTCAGGATGCCTCCGGTCAAGCGTTTGTACTCCGCCGTCCGCCCCTTGGGCATGTCCTTGAAAGTGCCCACGATATGTCTCGGGAGCATAAAATTATTGACGCCCTTCAAGGCAGCCCGGTGCCGGTCCCTAAAACCTATGGCCTTTGCCAGGACAAGGCGATTAATGGCGCTGATTTTTATGTTATGGGATTTGTTGCGGGCACGGTATTAAACGATAGTGTGATTGGTCAAACAGTGGGTGCCTCTGATAAAAAAGCGCTCAGTGAGCATGTCATCCACATCCTGTGCGATTTGCATGCTGTGGATATCGACGCGGTAGGGCTCGGTGATTTAGGCCGCAAAGAAGCGTATCTAGCACGACAGCTGAACCGTTGGTCAAAGCAATGGGTCGCCTCCAAAACCCATGAGATACCAGCGATGGAAGCCTGCCAACAGTTGCTGGGCGAGCGCATGCCTGATCAGGCCGGGGCGAGTATTGTGCATGGTGATTTCCGTCTTGGTAATATGATTGTCGTCGGACAGCGCGTTGAAGCTATCTTAGATTGGGAGCTTTGTACGCTAGGGGACCCGTTGGCGGACGTCGGTTATCTGTTAAATAACTGGGTGTCTCCTGGAGAAATTGAAAACGAAGGTGAAGGCGATCAGTCACCAACTGCGGTCGGCGGGTACTTGTCTAGAGCGGCTTTATGCGACATTTATCAGTCTCGCACCGGTCGAGATTTATCTATGATCAACTATTACAGAGCGTTTCAACATTGGCGCCTAGCGGCTATTGGGCAAGGGGTCTATAAACGCTATTTGATGGGTGCAATGGGTGAATCGAGAGACGTTGATTTGGATCGTCAAAAGGAAGGCGTCGCTCGACGGGCGGCGGCAGCGCTTGAGTTGCTCGAAAGCTGAGCGCTAAGACATGGATGGGTCAGTGGATCTGGTGCTTTGAGCCACCCATTGCCAGCAGCCGCTGGGCTGCCAACTTGCCCACATCGGAATCTTTGGCCAATTGAATGAGACTCGCGTAGAGCGCTCTGGCAGCATCTAAATCGCCTCGGAGTTCTTTGACGTTACCCAGTTGTAATTTCAGTACTGGTTGCTCGGGCTCAAGTAGACGCTGTTGATTTAGACAGTGCTCGGCAGACATCCAAGCCCGCTCCCGCCAGTAGCATTGTTTCATATTCTCAATTAACCGCATCAAAAAGGCCCGCCGACTGGCGGGGGCTAAGTGGGCTTCAGTCAAGCGGGCGTGCTGACCGAGATTTTGTTTAAGGAGAACTTCGCAATCTGACCTGCTGAGACGTCTGCCCGTGAACGGATCAATAAGTAGTTCGTCTGGGCCGTTAAAGCGCACGAGAAAATGGCCCGGGAAGTTAATGCCTTCTGCAGATAAGTCGACTCGCTCTGCAACCGATAAGTGCACCAGCGCTAGGGTTATCGGAATCCCTCGCCTGAGCTCTAAGACACGATTAAAAAAACTATTATCTATCCGATTGTAATGCTGGGTGTTGCCTGAAAATTGTAGCTCCTGGTGTAAGTATTGAACGAGTTGCGCGCTTGTTGGTTTAGAAAACTGGGTTTTAAAAGACGCTGCAAAGGCGTCAAGCTGCTGCAAATATACCGATACGTCAAAGGTATGATCGTGTTGATGCTCAGCGGCGAACAGTAATGCCATGCGATCAAGCGGTAAGTCGTCGTCCTGAAGTAGACACAGAGCTTCAAGTTGTGTTCGCGTTTTTGTCATCATTTAACTTTACAAGAGATCCAGCCCTATGCAAGGTGAACGCAACCACATCCGAAATTAGAGCGATTATTGTTATGGATCTAACGCTGTATCACGTGCCGGGCAGCCGGTCTCTAAGAATTATTTGGCTTTGCTATGAGTTGGAGTTGCCTTTAGCCATTGAAACCATAGATTTTGGTCGAGAATTTAGAGATAGCGCGGCGTGGCGCGCCATGAGCCCGACTGGCAAAGTGCCCGTGCTGCGTGATGGTAATTTTACCATGTTCGAATCTGGAGCTATGGTTCAATATCTCGCTGATGCTTATGGTGAGGGACGTTTGCAGCCGACGCCGGGTACCGAAGCGGCAGCTTTGTTTCAACAGTGGTGTTGGTTTGCTGAGGCGACTTTCGCCAGGCCTTTGGGGGACATTGCGCAACACAGTGTTATTAGACCGCCATCAGAGCGCATTCCAGCCGTGGTGGACGACGGCAAGGTGCGAGCGCTCGCATGTCTCGATGCGCTTGAGCAGGGGTTAAATACAGGTCCCTTTCTGCTAGGCGACTTGTTCACGGCTGCGGACATCAACATGGGTTATTCTTTAGTGTTAGCCGAGCGTTTTGGTTTGCTTGAGCAAGGGTATAAACGAGTTAATGCCTATTTTGACCGATTAAAAGCCCGACCAGCCTTTATTGAGGCAATCACACGTTAGATAGGGATCCAAAACTAGGCGGTAGCCAATAGGATGAGGCTTCGATATAGAGGCTTATCCTTTCTGCGCGACACCGGCTTTGGTCTCAGTGAACAGCTTTGCCGCGGGATTCTGTTTGGGTATGAAATTGATCACTGCCGAAAAGCGAGTCGGCTCGACCTAGACGAAAGCGCTTGCACCTTAGCGACCACCACATAAGCTTTTTCGAGGGCTTGTTGAAGGCCGGTCAATATATTTTGGCCGTTGTGAACAAAAGATATGCTTATCAGGACCGAAGCTAATCAACTAGGGTGTTACTTGCGATATGGGGCGTTGGGCAAAGCGCAGACAATCTGCACTTTTTTAGGTTAGGTCACCAGGTTGGGTCTCATTAATGCATCAATCATGCACTGGGACTACCCGCTTTAGAGTTCTGGACGTCTCGATTAGGCTGCTTTCGCGCTCGCTTGATTGCTTTACGTTTTAATTGTGCGCTGCGGGCAGCGTCACCGAGATGGGCCTCGCCCCGGGCCTTAGCCAATTGGACCTGCTTCTCTCGCTCGGCAAATCGTGCGCGTTGGTCATCGGTCAGCAGCGGTTCACAATAATGGCAGGAAATGCCCGGCCGATATCGATCATCAAGGAGATCAGCTGCTCTAAGCGGTCGCCTGCAAGCATGGCACTGTTGGTATCCTGCCGGCTGTAAATTGTGTTCAACGGCAACACGTTCATCGAAGACAAAACAAGCGCCTTGCCAGAGCGATTCTGACTCGGGCACGGACTCAAGATAATTTAAGATACCGCCTTTAAGATGATAGACCTGGTCAAAACCTTCTGATTTCAGGTAGGCCGTTGACTTTTCGCACCGAATCCCGCCTGTACAAAACATTGCAATTTTTTTGTTTTTGGCGTCTTGCAAGTGCTCTCGGACGTACTCTGGAAATTCACGAAAAGTCGTCGTTGACGGATTGATGGCATTTTCAAAGGTACCGATTTCGACTTCATAGTCGTTTCGCGTATCAATGACGAGGACATCCGGGTCTTTGATCAGGGCATTCCAATCTTGAGGGTCAACATAGGTGCCGGCATGGGCTGCCGGATCCAGATCCCCTTGTCCGAGGGTAACAATCTCTTGTTTGAGTTTTACCTTAGATCGCAAAAATGGCGCTTTCTCGCTATAGGATTCCTTGGGACTAAGCGCCGCGAAACGCGGGTCTCGACGCAGGCTATCAAAGATGGCAATGGTATTTTCTCTCGATCCGGCTACGGTGCCGTTAATACCTTCTTTGGCCACCAAAATGGTGCCGAGAATTTTGTATTTCGCCATCAGTGTCAGCAAGGTTTTTCGCAGAGCATCGGGATTTTCTATTAAAACGAAATGATAAAATGCTGAGACAACAAAAGCAGGAGTGTTGGCAGGTTCAAGAGACTTCAAACCGAGCTCCTTGGAAATGATCAATCACCGCAAAATCGGAGACTGGTTTTCGTGTCAGCTTGGTGAGTTGACGGACGGGTTCTCCAAGGCCAACCAAAGCAGCGATGGCATGATCGTTTGGTATGCCAAGTAAGGATTTTGCTTGATCCTCTTGATGACTAAGAAAGGTTGTGAGTACGCCCCCGAGGCCCTCATTGCGCGCAGCCAATAAAATATTCCATACGAAGGGATAAATAGAGGCACCGGCAATGACCCCTACCCTTGATAGATCTTTATCGAAGGCTGTAACGAGTTTCAGATCTACGGTGACAACCAGAACGGCAGGCGCATTTTCAAGTTCCCCAGTGAAAGGCATTGTCTCTGGCATTTCTGAGATCGCAGCTTGACTGACTTTTGAGGGATTAATGGCGTTAAAGGGCGTCTCTCCCGCAACTGCCATGGCCTTATAAGCTTTAATAGTGGGGACCATAAGCTGTTGTAGGGCTTGCCGAGTCTCTAATTTTTTGATGACTAGCACTGTCCAGCCTTGGCGGTTTCCGCCACTGGGTGCGAACCGGGCATGATCTAAAATTCTATGTAAGACATCGTCATCGACAACCTTGTCTGTAAAAGTTCGTGCAGCGAAGGTCGTACGCATGACCTCGTAAGTCTCCATCAGCTTTGATCCTTAGGCGAGAGGGCTAATTATCCCGCAAACGCGAAGGGACTGCATCTGCTTTAGTAGATCCAAGGGCTGTGGCATATCGAAGGGCTTTGGTACATCCAGATGGTTCCTTTGCGTCCGTGGTGATAGTATTTAGAAGTTCAAGCGGTTGCTGATAAAGCAGATACCCTTCAAGATGTTAGAGCCGTCAGCGGTTAAGGAACAACCATGCTAAAACCCGGTGATCGAGCGCCAGAGTTTACCTTACTAGATCAGAGAGGACGCCAAGTCAGTCTGGCCGATTTTGATGATCATCCAGAGGTGGTGGTGTATTTTTACCCGGCCGATTTTACCCCGGGATGAACTAAACAGGCCTGTGGCATACGTGATATGCACAAGCAATTAGAGGCCCTGGCGCTGCCGGTGCTGGGCATCAGTCCTCAGTCAGAAGACAGTCACGCACGATTTTCTGCGCAACATAATCTGCCATTCCCGCTTTTGGTCGACACCGATAAAACGGTAATTAAGGCCTATGATGTAAACGGTCCCTTTGGATTAGGTGTCCGGCGGGTTACGTATCTCATCGGTCGAGGTAGAATTGTGCTCGATGCGGTTCAGGCAGATTTTAGGGTTACCGATCATCTGAAATTTCTAGAAGCGTTTATCGCCAAAAGATCCGTTGAAAACTAGTTCGGGTTGGATAAATGAGGGGTAGGGTTTGAATTTACCAAGCAGCGCCGCAAAAGATAACCTTCAGTATATTAAGTGTATGATACCGCGCAGCTTTCGGCGCCTGATGCGCCAGCCTGCAGAATGGGTCTTCCTGTGTTGTACCTTACTGGCAAGCACTGAAGTTGCCGCTTGGTCCGCAACCGGTCATGAGCTCACCTGTGAAGTCGCCGCCGCGCACTTGACCAAGGCAGCGATGCAGGAAGCTAAGCAATTGATGCAAGCCTTGCCCGTAGCCCAGCAGGAGGCGCTGTATGATGACGGACCTTTCACCTTTGCTGATCTTTGTACTTGGGCTGATAAAGTTCGGCCGCTTAAAGCCTATGCCGGAGTATCTGCTTGGCATTATGTGAATGTTGATCGTACTGATGAGACGGTCAATCTTAATCGCTGTGCTACCGGCTGTATCTTGACCGCAATCAAAACGCATAGCGATTTGCTAGCGGATAAGCGCAATGCGGCTTGGACGCGTCTGCAAGCGCTGATGTTTTTGAGCCACTGGGTAGGCGATATTCACCAGCCGATGCACGTGAGTTTTGCGGATGACTATGGCGGCAATAGAACCCGAGTCGGTGGATTTGAGGGTTGCGAAAATATGCATGGTGTTTGGGACTATTGTTTGATTCGAGACACAGGGAAAGACTCGGCAGCGCTATTGTCAGAACTGTTAGCTTTACCGTTTGCGGATGAAGCGATATCCCATGAGCCGATGACCTGGGCGCAAGAGTCTTTTGAGCTGGCCACTCATCCAAGAACGCAATATTGCCGGAAACAAAACGGCAGTTGTCAGCCCTGGGCGACTCGGCGCTATCAGCTCGATGCCAGCTATCAGGCTATGAATTGGCCAGTGGCCGAGAGACGGTTAGCGTTGGCTGGGCACCGATTGGCCGGTTTGTTAAACACCCTGCTGGCCGATAGTGTGCCTTCAGATTAAAGGTCACATTGCGGGCTTAGGGCTACGTGCAAAGCTAATATAAGCTGACTTTTTGAAATAACGGGGATTTAGGTCAATCTTGATGGTCTTTTGCGGGCAAACTTTTGAGCGCTGATAAAGGTTTTCGTTAAATCCTGCGTATTCTGTCGATGCTGAGGGGATGGCTCAAAAAAGCACGAAGATTTGACGAGGCAAAAAGATAGCCCTGAAATTGGGGTGGAGACGAGAGGGGAAGATAATGTCTAAGAATGCCGTTTCGGTAACAGGGATCGTGATCGCGATCCTGATGGGCTTGGGTATGGCGTATTTAGGCTCGATGGGTGGTGTCGTTGCTAACGGCCTGCCGATATTTGCTGTGGGTGTGGCCTTGAGCTTTGTCATTCAGTGGATTGTTTTTATCCCTGCTTTCGTGTTCAGTTCTGAGAAATTTTTCGATCTCACGGGGAGCTTGACCTACATTAGCTTGGTTATGTTCGCGGCTTATCTTGTGCCCGAAATGACGCCTAGAGATTATCTCATCGCCGGGCTGGTACTGGTTTGGGCGTTTCGGCTGGGACAATTTCTGTTCAGGCGGGTACTTCAAGCTGGGGAAGACCGCCGGTTTAGAACCATGAAAACAGACTTTCTACAGTTTTTGATGACTTGGACGCTGCAAGGCTTGTGGGTCTCGATTACTCTCGGTGCTGGTCTTGCTGCGATGACCTCTGAATCAAAAGTCAACCTAGGAGTCATGGCATACATTGGTCTGGCGCTTTGGGTTCTAGGATTTGCGATCGAGGTGATTGCAGATGCTCAAAAGACTCGGTTTCGAGCTGTACCAGAACATCAAGACCTGTTTATTCAAACTGGACTTTGGGCTTGGTCGAGGCATCCGAATTATTTTGGTGAAATATTACTGTGGTTTGGTATGGCGCTCATTGCCTTTCCCGCTTTGCAAGGCGGTCAATACGCCACCTTAATTTCCCCGATATTCGTATTTGTGTTGATGACGTATATCAGTGGTGTGCGCATGTTGGAAGCGCGGGCGGATCGTAAATGGGGTGACGATAAGACTTACCAAGACTATAAGGCGAGGACGCCGGTGCTCTGGTTGAAGCCGCCGTCGAAATCCTGATCGGTGATGGGTGGGGATGCAAGCCTACCCCAAGGTTCGAAAGTAAACTAAAGCGGTCGCCTCACGACAAATTAAGCCGTCTACACCAGGCGGCGGCTCGCCTCAAAGGGCGTTAAGTTCAGTGAGTTACGAGAGCCTTGTCGACGTAAAAAAGCCGTGTGGCTGTCGGCCCTCGGTCAGTCTATTCAATCAATTAGCCAGCAATTGGGTTATGCAGAGCCAAGTTCGCTTTACCACGCGTTTAACGCATGGTTCGGCGCGCCACCTAAGCGATGTCTAAAAATTCAGCAGGGGCTTTGATAATACTGTGCGCTAGACAAAAGAGCCCCCAGGGCACCCATGCCCCCTTACGGTTGGGCAAGGGAGCTGGGTATCAACTGAACCGCCGGCGCCTAGCCAAGAGTGCCTAAAGCGTCTCTAAAACTAGGCGTTAGTACCAAGCGTTTGGACGCTCGATGGTCGCTTCGAACCCTGCTGGTGGGCTGACGTTGAGATCCGTTTATATGACCACCATTGGCCCAAAAGCTTTACGGATCTCAGCAACAAATTGTTTTGGCTGCTCGAATGCAGCAAAGTGGCCCCCCTCGCTAAGCACATTGAAATATTGTAGCTGTTGAAACCGCTGTCTTGCCCACCTTTCTGAGGTTTTGAAAATCTCTTTTGGAAAAATGCTGATCGCCGAGGGCAGTGCTACAGGCAGAGAAGATAGCGTGTTGCTGCCAAAGCTTTCCCAATAGATTCTTGCCGAAGAGGCCCCTGCATTTGGCAACCAGTAAAGCATGACGTTATCGAGTAACTCATCCATGGTCACGATGTTGAGCGGGTCGCCTTGACAATCCATCCATTGATAAAATTTTTCTAGAATCCAGGCAGCTTGTCCTATCGGTGAGTCAGCAAGACCATAGCCTAAGGTTTGGGGTCGGGTGCTTTGCTGTTTGGAATAACCAGAGTCATGGGTTTGATAAAACTGTGCTGCAGCAAGGCTTTCTTGCTCTAGGGGGGAGAGAGCCTCGAGCGTCTCGGGATCTGGTGCCACAACCGGCATCGTGATGTGTATCCCCTTGCAATGGCCTAAGTTCTGCACCCCAATTGCGGTTGTCACAATCGCGCCCCAATCGCCGCCTTGGGCCAAGTACTGGTCGTAACCGAGTCTGACCATCAGGGCATCCCACGCGGTGGCAATCCGCTCAATACCCCAACCCGGTGCTTGGGGTTGATCCGAAAAGCCAAAACCCGGCAAGGTTGGGCAAACGACATGAAACGCATCTGCCTCGGTGCCCCCGTGCTGAGTCGGGTCGGTTAATGGACCGATGACCTTTTGAAACTCAACAATCGAGCCAGGCCAGCCGTGGGTCATCAGTAGGGGTTTCGCGTCATCGTGTTTTGATCGAATGTGAAGAAAATGCACATTGATACCATCAAGGTTGGTTTTAAAGCCCGGCCATTGGTTGAGTAAGGCTTGCCGCTCGGACCATTGATATTCTTGTTCCCAGTAGGTTTTCACAGACTGCATGAAGGCAAGCGGTATGCCTTGGGACCAGTCTTGTGGCGTCTCCCGGTCCGGCAGTCGAGTCATGGCAAGTCTTAGTTTTAGATCCGCCAATTGATTCTCGTCGATATCAATGCTGAACGGTGTAATAGATGACATGATTGACTCCTTCCTGGATGGTCTAGATGGTTGAAAATGTTGCTTTACCGCTTTACCGCTTTACCGCTTTACCGCTTTACCGCTTTACCGCTTTACCGCTTTACCGCTTTACCGCTTTCTCGTTTTCTGGCGTTACCTTTTCTGTTTTTAGGTGGTTG
>JADHNJ010000001.1 GCA_016779565.1 Pseudomonadales bacterium | reverse complement strand
GCGGCAGTGGTGGCACGTTAGCGACTGACCCAAGCCAATGCGCGAGCTGTGGCAGCGGCTTAGGTTTGTTGTCGGGTCAGTGTGTTGCAAAGGCAGCCTGTGAAGGCGGTTCGCTCTCGTCGGATTTCAGCCAGTGTACCTGTTCAGGGAACGCAGTTTTGCGTCAAGGCGTGTGCGTGGCTCAGGATAATCGCGCACGATGTGTCAAAGCGGTTAATGAAGATCCCAGAATTCATGGAAACGGCAGACGCTATTGGGAGGCGGTCGCATCATGTATGGGGCGCGACAGCAGCGAGTGGCGAAGCATTAGAGCGGGTACTTGATAGGTAGGCGCCTTTTCCTCCAGAAAATCGAGGTAAGGCGCCACTATCTAACTTGCGCCGCTATCTAATTAAAGTGTTCTTCAAACACAGCGTCGTTGTAACCAACCAACACCGTTTTTCCGATCTTGATCGTGGGTGCTCGAAGATTGCCTGTTGGCCCAAGCATAGCGGCGATGGCCTCATCGCTCAGGCCCTGTTTAAGGTCAAAGCTTTCTACTTTTTTACCTTTCATGGCGACTAGCTGTGAAGCACTTGCTGTGATGTCTGGGCAATGCTCGGCGTTCAATTTCTTGCTCGCGAGCACGGTTTCTTTGATCTCTATAGAACGGGCTTCCAAAAACTTGGATGCTTTAACGCAAGTGGTTCAGCCCTTTCTGAGGTAGTACCAAGCAACGCCTTTGGCCATGGTTTGAGTCTCTTATGAATTTTTAAGGATGGTAGCAGAAGTTGCTGACGAATCGAATCTTGTTAATAAAGATAATACTCCGCTTTGCGTGAATTTTTTAAATCGAGATAAATTGCATGACGATTGGCTGACTGGACACCCCATAGGTGCAGGTGCGAGACTCTTGCGCCATGAACGCTTCACTCAGGTTACACACGAGGGTTGGACTCGCTTGGACGCTGGTTGTGACGTTGTTGTGTTTTGCGGTTAGCGCACAAACGAGTGAATCGGGTATCAAACTGCCTCGCGCGATGGCATGGAGTGCTTATAACCTCGGCACAACCGGCTACAATCAGGCGGTTGGCATTGCCAAAATGCTCAAAGATAACCATCGGGTCACCCTGCGCGTGATTCCCGGAAAGAATGATGTGTCGCGATTACTACCCTTAAAGGTTAATCGGGTTCAATTTTCTGCAAATGGGGTGTCCACCTATTTTGCTCAGGAAGGCGTTTTTCAGTTTTCAAACCCGCGGTTTGGCCCCATGCCACTGCGGTTGGTGATGATGTCTTTAGGTTTATCTAATCAGGGGATCGCTGTTGCTGGCGATGGCGACATCCTCAAAATCTCAGACCTGAAGAATAAACGAGTGCCTTATGTGCTCGGTGCGCCGGCGCTCAATGTGTCAACAGCGGGGATCCTAGCCTGTGGAGGGCTTACTTGGAATGACGTAGAGCGGGTTGAATTGCCAGGCTATGGCGCTATGTGGAATGCAATGGTCGCAGGGCAGATAGATACGGCCTATGCAACGACGGTGTCGGGGCCAACACGGCGGTTAGAAGCCGCGCCTTCGGGCATCCGCTGGTTGACCATGCCCCATGGCGATTCGGCCTGTTGGCAGCGGGTTCACCGGGTCGCGCCCTATCTGCAGCCGAATATTGCAACTCGGGGTGCGGGCATTAGTGATGCCCAGCCCCACGAGGGCGGTACGTATCCGTACCCGATTCTCACTACCCTTGCCAGTCAAGATGAGTCGCTGGTGACAGCGTTAACCCGGGCGATGCACGAGGGGTATGCACAATATAAGGATGCAGATCCTGGGTCTATCGGTTGGCAAATAGATCGTCAGCAATTTCAATGGTTAGTGCCTTATCATCCTGGCGCTATTGAATATTTTCGATCTCTAGGATTGTGGACTGAGGCAATGGATGCGCATCAAGCGCAGCTGCTTCGCCGACAAGTCGTGTTAGCGAGGGCTTGGCAGGCTTTCAATCGGGGCACTGGCGCGGTTTTGAACGATGACAAGGCTTGGGACTTGGCCTGGATGCAGACCCGGGCGCAATATCTCAATCAAGCAGGGTTTGATCCCGTTTGGCGCACGCCTTGAGCGGGAAGTATCCTGCTTTTCAGAGACCGGTAGGCCTTCTCGCAGGTCTTGCCTGTATGATGGTGATCGATCAGTTGCGCCTCTTTGGCGATCCCTGGTTGAGCGGTGTGCTTGCACTTGAGACGCAGTTTTATTTTGCGCTAATCGCGCTACTGCTACCCGGAATCTTTTTAATCTATCCTGGCCGCTATCGACTGATTGACGTTGGGCTGGTGTTGATCGCACTACTCGCTCCGCTGTGGTTGCTGATCCACGCGGAGCGCATTTTGAATGAAGGTTGGGAATTCTTGGCGCCTGACCATGCGGTGGTAGCGAGTGCTTGTCTATGGTTTGTGATCCTTGAAGGGGTCCGTCGGGCTACCGGTTGGGTACTGTTTGGGATTGCTGGCCTATTTTCTTTGTATCCGTTATTCGCAGATGTCATGCCTGAAATGATCAGCGGCATGGCGATCGGCTTTCGTGAAACCGCGAGCTACCACGCGATGAGTATTGAAAGCATCGTCGGGCTGCCCTTCAGAGCCTTCGCCAACCTAGTGGTCGGGTTTTTAGTTTTTGGCGCGACGCTGCAGCACACGGGTGGCGGCGCTTTTTTTATTCGTCTTGCGTTTTCATTGTTAGGGCGGTCGAGAGGAGGCGCAGCCAAGGTTGCTATCGTATCGAGCGGACTGATGGGATCTATGAGCGGCAGTGTGATCACCAATGTCATGACAACTGGGCAGTTGACCATCCCAGCGATGCAGCGACAGGGCTTTTCCTCAAAATCAGCGGCAGCGGTTGAGGCCTGTGCATCAACCGGTGGCGTCCTGCTGCCACCAATCATGGGGTCAACCGCATTTATTATGGCGACCTTTCTAGAAATACCTTACTACCAAGTCGCCTTAGCCGCGTTGATACCGTCATTACTTTATTTTTTTGCGCTTTACGTTCAGCTTGACGCTTATGCCGCAAAGCATGGGCTAGTGGGACTCGCCGACCATGAAATCCCAGATTTGTGGCAGGTAGTAAAAGAAGGTTGGGTTTTTCTTTTAGCCTTTGCTTTGCTCATAGTCTTGCTACTCTGGTTGCAGCAGGAAACCCTTGCGCCATGGGCAGCAACTTTGGCCTTGCTGGTGATTAACCAAGTTCGTGGCCAGCGCATGGGGCTTAAGGAGCTGGGCCATTGGTTAGTGGCCGTAGGCGAATTGCTTATCGAACTGTTGGTCATTCTCTGTGCAGTTGGTCTCATTGTAGGGTCGTTATCAGTAACGGGCCTCTCCGGCACTTTGGTCAATGAACTGCTCTTTATTGCTGGTGATGAGACCTATGTTTTGATACTCATGGGTGCTCTAACTAGCTTTATCTTAGGTATCGGCTTAACGGTGACGGCGGCTTACGTGTTCTTGGCGATTGTGCTGGCACCAGCACTCATCGAGGGTGGCCTAATGCCCCTAGCGGTTCACCTGTTTATTCTCTACTGGGGAATGCTGTCATTTATTACCCCACCCGTTGCCCTTGGTGCATTTGCTGCGGCCTCGGTTGCAGGCGCGCAGCCGGTTGCAACTGGATTTGAATCCATGCGGATCGGGATCGCGATATATTTGATCCCGTTTCTGTTTTTGCTGAATCCAGCACTATTAGGGTTTGGGGGTGCGATAGCTATCACCTTAGCAATTGCTGAGGCACTAATCGGAGTTCTTGTCATAGCCTGGGCCGCTCAGCGTCGGCTACCGTTCTTGGGCGATATGAGCCTTTTAGAGGCATGCCTGATGGGGGTCGCGGGGCTTTTAATTGCGCTGCCGGGTCTAACGTTAGTCGCAGGGCTAGAGTCAAATTTATGGGGTAATGTCCTGGGCCTTGGCGGCTTCGTGATGGCGCTGCTCGCTCGGTTGATCCGGGTTAGTTGGGCGAGGCCCTGAATAGATGCGAAAACGGCGCCAAGGTCGCCTGATCCCGCAATTGCTTGCCCACATTATTGATGAGGTCCTCACCGTCAATTAATTCAGCCGCTTGATACTGTGCAGCTTGCAACGCAAATTCAAGTCGGTCTATCTCTTTAACAAAGCGTGCCTCAGGGGTTGTTTGGGACTCATATTCATCCCAAGCACTGATTAACGCAGCACCATTAGCAAGTGGTTCAAGAATCTTGACCACCGCGGCTCTCTCCATGCTGATTTTCTGTTGCCGGTCGACGCCATCGTTGGGGGTGATGTCTCCGACGTAGACCTCACCAAGATCGTGAATGAGCGCCAATCGAAGCACCTGCTCAAGGTTGAGATCTGACCGACTGTGGGCGAGTAATAGACATAACATGGCATTGCCAAAGGTATGCTCGGCTACAGTCTCACAGCGCGCCGGCGCAATACCACGCTCCAACCAGCCCTTTCTAAAAACCTGTTTTAAGTGCAGAATTTCAAACCAAGCAGTCGTCTCGATTGAGGCTTGGGCTAAGCAGTCGGCCGTTGTGATTGGAGCTTTTTCAGTTTGCATAAGGCGCCTGCGGTCAAAAAAGAGCGGATCATGAAGGAAGTTGGCAGTGGCTGCAACATCGGTCGCCTCAGTTGAATCGATAATCAGCGACAAAGTCGCGACAGGAAAGGACAATGTATGGGCAACTTCCAAGCAATCGAACGTAAGAGCTTGCACATCTTTAATCAGATGCTGGGCACTTGGCGCCGTATAGAGCGAGGAATCTGTCGTGCGGCGTTGACGGCGCTCGTCGCGCTTGGGGTAGGTTTTGCCGCTGCTGAGCCAAAGTCGCAGAGCCTAGAGGCAGATCCTGCGGTCGCCCCAGAGCAACTTTGGGATGTGGATGATCCTGCTTTTGAGGCCAGTTCAGTGCTCGCCAAGATCGAGGTGACCGAGGGAACGTGGCTCAGTGTTGATGTCTCACCGGATGGTCAGCAGTTGGTGTTCGATCTTTTAGGCGATTTGTATCTATTACCAATAGCCGGTGGCGAAGCAAAATCGCTCACCAGTGGATTGGCTTGGGATATTCAGCCGCGGTTTAGTCCAGACGGCCAGGAAATAGCCTTCGTGTCAGATCGTGCGGGTGGAGATAATATATGGGTCCTGACCCTGGCATCAGGCGACCTGAGACAAATCACTGACGAGTCTTTTAGGTTGCTCAACAGCCCAGTTTGGCATCCCGAAGGGCATTACATCGCGGCAAAGAAGCACTTCACCACCTCGCGTTCTTTAGGCACTGGTGAAATCTGGTTATTCCCTGCTGACTCGGATGAACCAAGTCCTGGTATTCAGTTGGTCGAGAGACCGAATAAAAATTACCAAAAAGAGCTCGGCGAACCGGCTTTTACGCCGCTGGGGGATAAGATCTACTACACCCAAAGCGCCACCCCAGGTAATACCTTCATCTACCATGATGACAGTCATGGCCCGTTGTTTGAGGTCAAACAACGGGATCTTACGACGGGTGAGACTCGGGTCATTGTCGGTGGTTATGGCGGAGCAGTCAGACCAGTCCCCTCAAGAGACGGCAAGCGCTTAGCCTATGTAAGTCGGGTCCGGGCCGAATCTCGACTATTCGTAATGGATCTAGAGAGCCAGACACCAAAGATGTTGGTAGACGATTTAGATCCTGATATGCAAGAGACCTGGGGCGTTTATGGCTTATACCCCAACATGGCGTGGACGCCTGATGACAGTGCCATCATATTTTGGTCGCAAGGCGGATTACACAAGGTCGATGTAACCAGTGGCGCGAAGACACCAATTCCATTTCGAGTTACGGACCAAAGGCGACTGTTCGCACCACCTGCGGCCCAGGTGGCCGTTGCCGAGGATGCGTTTACAACCAAAATGGTGCGTTTCGCTAAGGTCTGGCCGAACGATGATCGCTGGGTATTTGAGTCTTTAGGTCGGCTGTATCAGAAATACCGGGGCCAAGACCCCAAGCCGTTGCTTCAGAGCATGGAGGAATTTCACACGTTCTCACCAGTCGTCACTGGCTCGGGTGATCGGTTGTATTTTTTAAGTTGGTCGGACACGGCTTTGGGTGCGATTTGGACGGTCACAAGTCGAGGGCAACGGCTCGAGAAATTAGACTTATCCCCTGGTCATTATGCTGAGTTAGCAATCTCGAGTGATGACCGCTATTTGACCTATCGTAAATTGAGCGGCAACGCGCTGACCCATCCCGATTGGGGTCAGGAACCGGGGCTTTACATTTTGGATCTTGAGCTTGGTCTTGAGACAAAATTGCAAGACCAAGGTTACCAACCCCATTTTGGCCCTGGGCAACGGATTTATTTCAGCGACAGGAATTGGTCTGCCCGCGGGCGAGGCTCTGACAGTGCGGCGGAGACCCAGCTGAAATCTGTGAACTTCGCAGGACACGATTTGAGGACTCACGCCAAGGGCAGCATGATACGGTCTTTTCAAATGGCACCGGATGGTCGTCACGTAGCCTTTTTAGAAAACTATCAATTGTATGTCACACCGATGCCGGCACCAGGTATTGCGCTCGACCTAAGCGCTGATTTTGATGGGCTTGAGGTGTTAAAAGTCAGTAGCAACGGGGCGACCTATCCTTCATGGTCGAAAGACGGTGGACAAATTTATTGGACCATGGGTGGGCGTCATTATCGGCAGGATATTGGTGCTCAGAGAAGGGCGCAGCTGGCCCCTCAATCGGTTGATTTGTCGATGACGGTGATCTCGGACCAGCCGAAAGGTATGCTAGCGCTGACGGGCGGGCGGATTATCACCATGAATGGTGATCAGGATGTCATTGACGCGGGCACAGTGCTCATTAAGGACAATCGTATTGTCGCCGTTGGTTCGATAGAGGCCGTGTCGATCCCGCAATCAGCGCGACAGGTTGACGTATCGGGAAAAACGCTGATGCCAGGGATGATCGATGCTCATGCTCATGGCCCCTATGGTCGTGACGACATCATCCCTCAGCAAAATTACTCGCTCCTAGCTCACCTTGCCCTAGGGGTGACAACGGTTCACAACCCATCAAGCCGCGCTAGCGAGGTGTTTGCGGCGGCAGAGTACCAGCAGGCGGGACGAATCTTAGGCCCTCGAATTTTCTCGACCGGCGAAGTGGTTTATGGTGCTAAGTCGCTTGGGTTTGCCAAGATCGATAGCTTAGAAGATGCACTAGCCCATGTCCGTCGACTAAAGGCCCAAGGGGCGATCAGCATCAAAAACTATAACCAACCTAGGCGTGCGCAGCGACAGCAAGTCATTGAAGCGGCCCGCCTTGAGGGTCTATCGGTGGTAGCGGAGGGTGCATCGCTATTTCATCAAGATATGAATCTCATCGCCGATGGTTCGACTGGCATAGAGCACAATATTCCAACGCTCAAGATTTACGAAGATGTTCGACAGTTTTGGGGTCAGTCTAAAGTAGGATATACCCCAACGTTGGTGGTCACCTATGGCGGGCTCACCTCTGAGGATTATTACTATCAGCAGACCGACGTTTGGAAGCATCCGCTGTTAAGCCAGTTTGTGCCCCCGGATCAACTGCAAGCTCGATCGGTCCGGCGAGTCATGGCCCCGGAAGCAGATTATCGAGACGACGATGCTGCCGCGGTAGCGCTTGAGTTGACTGAACAGGGTGTCATCGTCAATACCGGCGCTCACGGGCAGCGAGAAGGATTGGCGACGCACTGGGAATTGTGGAGCTTTGTTCGAGGCGGATTCTCGCCGGCGGAAGCTCTGAAATTAGCGACCATCAACCCGGCGCGTTATTTGGGCATGGCGAATGATTTGGGGAGTTTAGAGCCTGGTAAGTTGGCGGACCTCCTGATTTTGAAAGCTAATCCTTTAGAGGACATCCATAACACCGATGAAATCGCGGATATCGTGATCAATGGCCGGCTGTTTGATGCTGGGACACTGTCAGAACGTATTACCGGCAATCGTCTCGCCCCTGCATTTTGGTGGCAAGACCGGGATTATTTAAAGATCAGGTAATCGATCGGGCGCTTTGCGACAATCCTCGCTATTTGAGTCCTTAAAGCAAAGGAACTTTAGCAGGACGTGATCTGATGCTTACTTCTGGGTGCCAAGGATGTACAAGGGTTATCGGAACCCAGGTGGGGGTGGCAATGCACAGTGATGCTGAATCTAGCGGCGGGCAACATTTTGCCCTTGCAGGCTAGCTACAAGGCTTGAAGCCAGTACCCCCAAGGACTGTTTGCGAATAGCGGACAAGGGATGCCAAAGTGAGCGGCCTTAAACGGTTGAAGTCGGGGCAGCGCCAAAGGCAGCGTGCAGGGTGTACCGACAAAGCAAGGGTTGGGACCGTGCTGCCAAGCTTTAAGGGTGTAAATGCGTGCAGCTGAGAATTCGGCGCTTGCCGGCCATCCAACTTACCAAAGATTAGGAGTGTTGATGTCGTACCTAAAGGACAAAAGTATCGTGATAACTGGTGCCGGCGGTGGCTTCGGCGCCTTGCTAGCGAGAAAGTGCTTGCAGCGAGGCGCGAAAGTGACAGCGATCGACCTTAATCTAGAAGGTTTACAGGAGACGCTGCCCGAGGATCCTGATTGCCAATTGATTGCTGCTGACGTCACCGATCACAGGGCGATGAAAGATGCGGCAAAGCAAGCGTGCTCACGTTATGGCTCGATCGATATTTTAGTGAACAACGCAGGGGTGATGCCGCTTGCTTTTTATCAAGACCATGAGCAAGCCATTGATGCCTGGCATCAATGCATCGACGTGAATATAAAAGGGGTCTTAAATGGCATTATCGCTGCTTTTGACATCATGATGGCGCAAGGACAGGGGCATGTGGTTAATCTGTCATCGATATATGGTAATGCTGCTGTGCCGGGGAGTGCGGTCTATGGTGCCACCAAGGCTGCCGTCAACATGCTGTCCGATGCGCTGCGATTAGAGTCCACGGGCAAGATTAAGGTTACGACGGTGAGGCCGACAGGGGTGCCGGGCACGGGGTTAGGTCAGGGGGTGCTCAACCCCGAGGCGATTTCCGGCATCTTGGGCAGCCACTACCCAAGCTACCTTGAAACTATGATGGCGGTCATGAACGGCACGGCATCCGAAGACTTAACCTCCAGCGAATCGATTGGTTATGCCGCCCTTGAACCCGAGCGATTGGTGGAACAAATACTGTATTCGATCGATCAGCCCTGGGGGGTCGTGATTAGCGATATCACGGTTCGCGCTGCCAATGATCGATACGTGATTTAACCTTCGGGCGCTGTATAGCCCTCGGCTTGATCGACTTCTGAACCGGAAAAAAACAAAGTTCGTTGCTCAGTGAGATAGCGACGATGGCTCTTGTCCATCATATTAAGGTGCTTTTCATTAATCAGCATCGTTTGCAGATCTTGCCACTGTTGCCAGGCCTGAGCGGAATAGTCCTTGAAAATCTCCTCGCCTTTGGGGCCAGGGAAGGGCGGGGCAGGCAGCCGGGGTAAGGTTTGTTTCAGTAATTTGCAAAAAACGGTGTCGGTCATAGGGCGCCTCTTCAGTGGCCTTTAGTATGACATGTTCCCGACAGGTAGCCCACGGCTGACCCAGTCGACAAGACTCTGCCGATTAGTGTCCTTGATTGAGTAAAATTTGCGCTGGTCGACATAAGCCGTAGCGATCTTGCTCATCAGGGGTGATCCAGATGTCTTCAGCAAGGCTAGGTATTTGTTGCTCGTCAGCCACAACTAACAAAACGGGCTCGATAATCAAATGAAAATGCGTGAAGCTATGGGTTAGTTGAGGCAGTCGGACAGGGCTTGCTGGTACACTATCTAAGGCACTAGGTAGGGCGTCTTCTTCGATTTCCGGAAAGCAGTAGAGCCCACCCCAAATACCCTGCTCCGGCCGTCTGCTCAGTCTGAAGCGACCCGCTAGGGTTTTCACAATCAGCATGTGGGTCTTTCGAGTCGGTTTGACGCGCTTTGGTTTCTTTCCGGGGTAGGCGTCAGTACTACCTTCTGCATAGGCTAAGCAATGCGTCCTCACCGGACATTGTTCGCACTTGGGCTGTGATCGGGTGCACAGTGTTGCCCCGAGATCCATGATGGCTTGGGTATAGTCACCAACGCGAAGGGTCGGTGTTAATGTTTCTGCTTGAGCCCAAAGCTTGGCGGCGGTCTCCCCTTGCCCGGGCCAGCCGTCAATCAAAAAAGCTCTCGCCAAAACGCGTTTGACGTTGCCGTCCAAGATAGGCGCATGGACGCCAAAGCATATCGCGGCAATCGCTCCTGCAGTGGATCGACCGATGCCTGGTAAGGCGTTGAGTTCAGGCAAAGTATTGGGAAACTCCCCTTGATACTGGTCGCGAATCAGGCGGGCGGTTTTATGGAGGTTTCGAGCTCTGGCATAGTAGCCAAGACCCGTCCACAAGCTGAGCACTTCATCAAGGTCGGCATTGGCAAGATCGACCACGGTGTCAAAGCGGGCCATGAACCGATTAAAGTATGGAATAACCGTAGCAACTTGCGTCTGCTGCAGCATGATCTCGGAGACCCAAACGGGGTAGGGCTGCAGAGACGCCTGCCAAGGTAGGTCGTGTCGGCCATGGGCATCAAACCAAGCCAAAAGGCTGGTTGCAAAAGTGGTGGTCACGTTCCCAAGAGCCCTTTGAAGAGATCTTTGAGTTTGTCTGGCGCCTTGTCCTCCAAAACTCGATCTAAAAGTGTTCGGCTCTTGTCCTTAAGGGCTTTTTTCGCCATGTCAGCTAAAATCTTTTGGGTTTGTGTTCGATCGATTCGACAGCTGCTGGGTGAAAAATCTGCAAAACTGGCTTCGCAGCGAGCGGGCCATGGAACGTCAGTGAGTGGGCCTTCGAGTTTCAGTGGACCGCGAGCGTTGGCGGCAATGGTCAGAGCCACATCAAAGCCAAGGGTCTCGGCAAACCAATCGAAGCCACCGTCAGCCTGAAGCGTCATAGGGGAATATTTCAGGCCGGCATTCTGACCGTCGTAAATGCCCTGTCGAAATTGGTGCTGCCCGGTCATTTCGTCAAAAGCAAGCTGATCCGGCCAAGCGCCAACGCCGGATTGGGTGCCGCCCAGCTGATCGAGGACTTGGACTTTCTCTTTCACGGCCCGAAGGTCAATAAGACCATCACGTAGCCAGAGATGAGTCTCCCCTCGGAGACTATTGCTCAGCGCACCCAGGGTGGTGCCAGTGAACTCAAGATGTGTATTCAAACTCAGGCGACCCAAGGTCTGGTCAGTAAAGATTGAATTGAGATCGACATCATGCGCTTGGATTGCAATATTGGTCAGCGCCTTGGTGTCGTAAGCGCTTGAGATATTTGTACTCAAGTTGCCGCTGTTAAGGTCAGCTTCAAGGACGCCATTAGCTTTACCCTCGCGATTGATCAGTTTTACCGAGATGTTGTTCAGGGTTAACGGGTTGAGGCTAAGGCGATTCACTTTGAGTGCGATGTCAAGATTTAAAGGAGCCAGATCTGCGACAGGGATTAAGACCTGGTCTTTAGCGATAGGATCCTGGTCCGCCGGGTTAGGCCCGGCGTCAGTCTTTAGTTCACCAAGATCAATGTCACCCAGCTGTAAGGATACGCTTACTTTGTTGAAATCCTCCGCAAAGCTGCCCTCGCCTTTAAAGGTAGTGCCATTGACGATGCCGTTGATATTTTTGAATTCAGGCGATAGGTCGCTGCCGCCGACTGCCGCTTCCAAGCGAAAGGCCCGCAGGGGCCCAAGCCCTAAGTCTTCGACTGGCGCCATCTGATTTAGGCGCTCAGCGTCTACCAGCGTAGACTCTAAGGCGAGATCCAGAGCATAAGCAGGGGTTGTGAGGTGTTTTATGACCCCTGTGATCTGTGTCTGAAGGCCTAAAAACTCGAGTAAAGCTGGTTGTAATGTTAAGGCATCCTGACCAATGTGGTAGTCCCCGGATAAGATCGCGCTGAATGGCGTCTCCTCGCTCAACGGGGTGGATAGCTTGCCATCAAGTTTGAACTCGTCAAAGGCAAGCTCGCCTTTAACAATATCGATCACTTGAACGCCTTCGAGCCTCCCAAGGAATCGGATGGCGAGATCAGTATCCTCATAGGCCGTGGGGCCTGCAGATTGCAACGTCAGTAGGTTATCGGTGAGGCTACCGCTCACCTCCTTCAAAGAAAGGGTGATGTTGCCGTCAATCTTTTCGTCGAAGTATTCAATGGTTAAGGTCTCGACGCTCAGGACGGAGAGCGAGGCAGGTAGATTATCGGTCGGCGATGTTGGGCCCGCAGCGACATCCTCCGATGTCGAGCTATCCATCGGCGTATAGTTATTTGTCCCATCAGCCCGCTCGAGCAGGCGGACAGTAACCGCGCCAAGCTGAATAGCATCGATCTGCAGTGCTTGATCAAGAACCATCGGTAGCAGCGCCACCTCTACAAAAATCTCGTCAATGGTCAGCAGTGGTTGGGGGCCTTGAATCGCCTCAACCTTGAGGTCAGTAAGGTTGATCGCAAGATTGGGCCAGAGCTCCCATGAGAGATCTGTGAAGGCCACGTTAAAGCCAGTGCCAGCCTCGATTTGGCTCGTAATGATCGGTCGAAATCGTTCTGGGTCAGCAAGTAGCGTGCGGATTCCCATCGACACTGCGAGCACGAACACGACAAGCGCGGCAACAAAGATCAAGGTGGTTTTTTGAATGCGACTCATGATCGCTTGACCTTTCAATGTGGTGGCCGCTAGTTTACGGATTCTCGGGTGAACGGCCAATCCTCGTAACCATTGTCTGTGCTATGACGGCTTATTCTGCTATCTTTTGGCCGTGATTATTTAAATTGGAAGAAACTATGTCTGACGTTGGAACTCAATCAAATCCGCTGAGGGTTGCGATCATTGGCTCTGGGCCTTCTGGATTTTATACCGTGAGTAACTTACTCAAGCAGACCGGGTTAGTGGTTGAAATGGACATGTTTGACCGATTGCCAACGCCCTATGGTTTGGTGCGGGCAGGGGTTGCGCCTGACCACCAGAAAGATAAATCAGTGACTAGAGCCTATGAAAAAAGTGCAAACACCGAGGGTTTTCGGTTTTTTGGTAATGTTGAATATGGCACCCATATCCATATGGCGGATCTTGAGAAGCATTATCATCAAGTCATGTTTACCACCGGCAGTCCTTTTGACAGAAACCTAGGTGTCCCAGGGGAAAATCTTGGCGGCAGTCATTCAGCAACCGAATTTGTTGCTTGGTATAACGGCCATCCAGATTTTGCTGATAGAACTTTTGACTTGAGCCAAGAAAACGTCGTGGTGGTGGGTATTGGCAATGTTGCCATGGATGTTGCAAGGATTCTGTGCAAAACCGTTGAAGAGCTTAAAGTTACCGACATCGCTGACCACGCCTTAGAGGCGCTGGGTCAAAGCAAGGTTAAGAATGTGTATATACTCGGTCGTCGAGGGCCAGCACAAGCTGCTTTTACGCCGCCAGAAATTAAGGAGATGGGAGAGTTTGCAGAGGCAGATGTCAACATAATACCCGCTGAAGCAGCCTTGGATCCCCATAGCCAAGCAGCCCTTGATGAAGCCCAAGATAAAAACGCGCTCAAAAATGTCGAAACGGTGAGCGCCTATGCCGAGCGAGAAAACCAGGGCAAGGCTCGACAATTGCACATCCGGTTTTTAGTGTCTCCCACGGAATTATTGGGCGAAGCAGGTCAGGTGTCTGCGGTCAAACTGGTTCAGAACGAGTTGGTTTTAGATGATCGGGGTCAACTCAAAGCGGTCGCAACTGAGCGTGAGGAAGTCATCCCTGCAGGCTTGGTGTTTCGATCGGTTGGGTATCGGGGACAACCCCTACCGGACGTACCTTTCAATGAGAGCTGGGGCACGATCGCGAACGAGGCAGGGCGGGTTGTCGATGCTAATGGGGATCAGGTTGTTGGCCTTTACACTGCCGGTTGGATTAAAAGAGGGCCAAGCGGTGTGATAGGTACTAACAAGACCTGCGCCCAAGAAACCGTAGCTCAGATGATGGCAGACCTTGAGGCGGGACGAACGTTCGCGCCAGAAGCACCAAGTGCTGATGCCGCGTTGGCAATGATCAATTCTCGACAACCTGATTTTGTGAGTTTTGCAGATTGGAAGAAAATCGACGACGCGGAAGTAGCGCTCGGTACGGCCTCAGATCGTCCCAGGGTCAAATTTACTCAAGTCGCCAAGATGCTTGAGGTTGCCCGCGACTAGGCAGTCTCGGCGCGAACCGCGGGCATGATCTCATTAAGATAGCAATTCAGCGCATCTGCCTGCCAAGGGGCTCGTAGGGCAACGTTGATGAGTTCAGCGCCCTCGGCGTGATAGGCAAGTATTCGGTCGATGGCCTCATTGGGTCGGCAAAGTAAAGATCCGGCTCGAATACGACTGGCGCCGGGGCCCCAGTCTGATGCAATGCGATCTTCCTCCCGGGCAATATCCGTCTGAGTTAAGCCTAGATGAAAGCTTAAATTCACTGATCGACGAAGGGTACTAGGGTCACGGCCCAACCGGCTGCACCAGTCATTGAGTACGCCATTGAGTCGACCAAATTCTTTTGGGCTGACATAAGCAGCATTCCAGCCGTTGGCTTGCCTGGCAACAATCTTGAGGGTACGTTTTTCGCCCAACCCGCCAATCCAAATGGGTAAGGTAGCTTGTAATGGGGTCGGCAGGTTACTGACATCATTAACGCTAAAGTATTCACCTTTGAAATCGGTTCGAGGTTGGGAGAGCATGCCTCTCACGATCGTCGTGGCTTCGTCGAGCATATCAAGTCTGGCACCAATTCCAGGGAAAGCATAACCATAGGCGTGCGCTTCTTGACTGTGCCAACCAGCACCTAAACCCAATTCGAACCGCCCGTTCGATAGGTGGTCCAGCGTGGTCGCGATCTTTGCGAGGAGCGCCGGGTTTCGATAGCCCACGTAGAACACCAAACAGCCAATCCTAGCATTGGCGGTATCGGCAGCTAGCGCGCCAAGGAGGCTTACAGCCTCAAAATGATCCTGGGTGCCATTGGCTGGCGGTGCCTCGTAGAAGTGATCCCAAAGTGAAATCCAATCAGCGCCGCGTTGATCAAGATCCTGCCACAGTGTTCTTAAAGCGGGTAGATCTAAGTTTTGTTGACCGATGTGAAATCCGAGTTGCAGTGTCATAAGCCCTTCTTGCTTGACTAGTCTTGGTGGTTTTTTAGCGCGGCGATCAAAACGCTAAGTTCAGGCACTTCAGTCCAATCCTTGAATTTCTCGAGCTTCTGATAGACCTTCGAGGCTGCCTCATGAAAGCCTGGTTCAGCGCCCACTGCCCTAAAAGTCTCGGCAATTTCCTGCATCTCACCTGAGAAGCGCCAGGCCTTGGCGGAGGTTGCGCGTAGGCTCTGTTGCCAGTTTTGTGTTGTTGATGCTCCGAGTTGCTCAGCCAAGGCATTGCTGACGCCGTACTGGCTTGCAACATTCAGTATCTCGGCGGTGAGTGCAGCACTACCCTTGCTGAAGGCGGCAAAGGTCATCTTAAGCGCTGAGGCGTCGCCTAACTGATCGGATACTCGCTTAACAGTTAGGGGTGAGCCAGCGAGCAGAGTCTCTAGGGTCGCTGCATGAGGCCCTGAGAGGTGGAGGGTAGTCCCGCCTTTGGTCTCATCCGGCCACAGCGGTAAGCCTATGACACTGCCATCAGTCAATTGAATCGGACTGCCTGCTAATCGATCACGCATCAGCAGTAACCGTTTTGGGGCAATTGCATTGGCTTCAAGATAATGCCCCTCATAGCCTGACGTCGCGATCGTATCCAAAACGGTGTCGGCAGCATGGGGTGGACAAATACTTACGATCAGCTCAGCTTGGCTAAGTAAATGATCCAGATGCGTTGATGCCAGTAATTGAGCCCGGCGGGCACGATCTTGACTGGCCGCGCTGCGCTCGCTGTTAAGCCAATAGACTTCGTGACCACACGAGCGGAAGCAGGCCCCCAATGCTGCGCCCATAGCGCCTGGATGTAATAGACCAATCTTCATAGGCTCGCCCTTGAAACATCCTCGGCAAAAGCGACACGCTTCGGTTTTAGGTGTTCGTTGCCGGTCTCTAGCGGCCAATCTTCTCGTGCATGCCTCGTGGTACCGAAATCCTGGCCTCCGGTCGACAGCAAAACTGGGCTTAGGTATGTAGGCAACCAATCGTTCACGACGACGCCTCTTTATGATACTTCAGGCGCGGTTAATGGCGCTCGCGGTGTCACCATCGGGAATCGCCGCTCGAATTGATCGAATAGGCCTCGGAAAGTCATCAAGATCTCGATATCACCGGTTAGAGTAACCGCTCCCGACTGTAAAAGTTCAAGTGGTTCTCGGAGGCCTAAAAAGAGCTGTTTAAAGGCGGCTTCCGTCGCGTCAATGGTTAACGGCGCGGTCGAACTTATTCGGTCAAAATGGGCGTGTAAAACGCCATTCTCAATCTCAAGGAGAATGTTAGGGCCTTCGCTTAAGCAGATATTGATCGAGATCTGATGTTCTGCAGCCCTTGGGCCGTTCAGCCGAACCCCCATTGCTTCAAATAAATTTGATAAGGGCATACCTTCAGCCATGCCTGAGCTCGGTCCATAACGACTACCCTTGGGTAAGCCTGTTCTTAGCTCAAAGGCGCCGCACAGATAGAAATTCCGCCAAGGTCCGGATTCTGCTTGATAGCCCATTTGTTCAAAGGTGTCGGCGAGCAGGGCTCTGGCCGGTAGATGGTCAACGTCAGTGGTAACAAGATGGTTAAGCACTTCCGCTACCCAACGATAATCACCCGCTTCAAAGTCTTTCTGACAACGACTCATAATGGCCTCGGCCCCCCCCATAGCTTCTACATACCGTTGCGCTCGAGCCCTAGGAGGGTGTTGATCAAGATTTGCAGGGTTACCGTCAAAGTAACCCAGATATTTCACATAGACTGCCTTGGCATTGTGTTTCACCGTGCCATAGTAGTCACGGCAGTGAAATGATTGCGCGAGACTTGGCGGTAATGTGATGGCCTCAGCGATCTCGTCGGGCCCATAGCCTAGGTTGGCTAGGCGCAAGGTTTGATCGTGAATGTAACGATACAAATCGCGCTGCTTTTTAAGATAGGCAACCGCTTCCGCCTGTCCCCAAGTTGGCCAATGATGGCTCGCAAACTCTACTTCTAAACGATCGCCAAAACGATCGATGGCCTCTTGGATTTGGTTTGACCAAGCCATGGCATCTCTGACCTGGGCACCTCGAGGCGTATAGACATTGTGTAAGTGATGCGTCGTGATTTCTGACATGCACAGGGCTTTGAATTGGGGAAAGTAAAACACCATCTCTGCGGGCGCCTCTGAACCCATGGTGAGTTGGAACTCAATCTCGATGCCATCAAGCAAACGAGTTTCATGATTTGTTTCGATGATATCTGTGGGGAGAATAAAGCCAGTAGTTCCAAGCGCAAGTGCTGCCCCCAGTCCCGTAGAAACAAAGCCGGTCGGTGATGGTTCGAGTAAATTGCCGTACATATAGGTTGCTCGACGACCCATAACGTTGCCTGCCAGCACGTTCTCATTGAGGGCTTCATCGACAAAATCTAACGGCGCGAGGATCGAAACTTCTCCCGATGCTACCGCCTCTCGCGTGGTGACCCCTTCGATGCCCGCAAAGTGATCCACGTGGCTGTGAGTATGAATGACCGCAACGACCTTGCGATGGCCCAGGGTCTCATTGGCGATATCAAGCGCTGCTTTAGCAGATTCGACGCAGGTAAGTGGGTCAATAATAATCCAGCCAGTTTGGCCTTGGATCAGCGTCATGTTGGCTATATCAAATCCTCGAACTTGATAAATACCTGGGACGACTTCAAACAAACCATGGTGCAATGCGGTGAGCTTTGCTTGACGCCACAACGATGGGTTTACGGTCCCAGGGCTTTCGTCTTGAAGAAATGCCAAGCGACTGAGGTCAATTACCGACCGGTCATTATGTAGATGCGGAATACGCATCGGCTCAAGGGTCCCTAGGAATCCTCGTCTGGCATTCTCGAAACTGGCCTGATCATCAAGTGATAAAAACTTCGTAACTGATGCTTGATGGGAGAGGGTGTGCGGCGAAGCCGATTTAGGTTGTTGGTCGATTGGGTTAAGGGGTTGATAATCGGTCATGGTGGCGGCTGTTTCCTAATTTTGAGGACTAAGAGGTCATGGCGGTAACATATCTAGATTGATGGGCTAGGTCGAGTCTCTTAGATCGTAGAGGAAAGCGCCGGTATCTCTTGTACGCTGGTAAATTCCTGGGATACGCCGGCTAGCCTGAAATGGTGGGTGCTGTGCCGAAAACGCAGGGTCCATACTGATGCTAATGAGGACACAACATGACTGATAAAATGCAATACGTCATCGGTATTTTAATATCGGTTGTGATGGCCTTTGCGTATCTTGGGTTAACCGAAACCGAAACCGAAACCGAAACCGAAACGCAAACAAAGCGCCAACAAGCGCTTGCTGACCCGTCAGTGCAACAAACCTTTAGCGCTGAGGCTTCAAACCGCCGATCCGTCGGGGAAGCAGCCCCTGCTAGGAACCTGCAGGCTCCCGGCGCAGCGAGTGATCCGGTTGGGGCCGAAATTGTGCGGCAGAAAGCGACCTCGGGAGATGATCAATCCAAAGATCGCGCTAGCTCTGAATCACGCGCTCCTGATCAAGTAGGCGACTCGTCAGCCAGCAGACGAGGAGACCCGCCAGAAGCGTCGGCAGTGCAGCGGCCGGATAAGCCAGTAGCGGCACCGGCTCTGCTCCCAGGATCTCCTTCATCATAATGGACTGCCCAAAAACTGGCACAAAGTACATCCAAAAGCTGGTGGCAAAGGGCAGGAAATTCATTACCAGAGTGGGAACGACTGGAATGAACACAAGGAAACCCACATAAGACTGGGCATCTTTAAAGGATTTAGCGAATAACCCTAGTAGCAGTTGCAGACTGCTGGCAAGTAGGGGAATCGGTAGGATTGCCATGATCAACCCAACGACTTGTTGCGCTTTAAGAGAAAAGCGAATACCTAACTCGTCGATGGGTAGCATGAGCATTGCGCCAAGACACATCCCCAGGGTAATCAGCATGCCCAAAGCGGCGACAATACTGGCAGCCAAACACTTGCCGAAAACAATAGATAGCCGTGACACTGGATTGATAAGCAGAGGTTCTAGGCTGCGGCGTTCTCGTTCGCCAGCAGTTTGGTCAATGGCAAGTCCTAGCCCGCAAACAAACGCCGCCATCAAAACATAAATAGGCACAAAGCTTAGAAAATTAGCTGCTCGCTGTTCATCACTGGCGATGTCGCCATTTTCGGTCTGTAGGCCACGCATCAATTTGGGCGACACGCCCCTGCTCACTAATCTGAGAGCGTTAAGTTCGCTGCTGTAGATACGGACGAGATTCCGGACTTGCCGAACAGTAGCGCTGGTATCATTGCGGGAGCCATCGTGGATAATGGTTACCCGAGTGGTCTCAAACGCCGCCATGGTCTTTTGATAATCGATGGGGATTGATAGCACAAGCTCGACAGTCTTTGCTGCAACTTCAGCCTCTGGGTCTCCCTCAAATGCTTCGATGATGAACCCCGCCTCTTTCAAGTGCGCTACAAGGGCAGGCGCTGCGTCGGCATTGATCACCGGTAAAGTAATGCTTTCGGTTTCGGTGTTTTGTTGTATGACTAGGGTCATCAGCCCGTAGATAAAAAGTGGCGCAAGAAACGGAAACAAAAAAGCAGAAAACAGCGACCGTCTGTCTCTTACGCCATCAAGCAGCTCTTTAGCAACGATCGTTCGTAGGATATTCATATTTGGGCGACGCGCTCAGATAAGGTAACGAAGGCATCTTCCAGGGAGGATTCTTCTGCCGTCGCAAGGATCTGTTCGGGCGTACCTTGGGCGGCTACCCGTCCTTCGGCCATGATGATGATCTCATCGCAGAGTTTCGAGACTTCATACATTAGATGGCTAGAAAACAAAACGCACAGGCCGAGCGTCTTAAGTTCTTGGATCATCTCTCGAACCTTGCGAGTGGTCATGACATCAAGGCCATTGGTGGGTTCATCAAGGACAATATGTTTGGGGTTGTGGACCAATGCTCTTGCCAAACAGACTTTCATTCGTTCACCTTGAGAGAAACCGCCCGTTCGCCGGTCGGCGATGCTGCCCATGTCCAGCATGCCGATCAGTTCCTGACTACGCTGCTCAATCATATCCTCGGTCATGCCATGCAAACGACCGAAGTAGCGCATATGCTCGCGGGGGGTTAAGCGCTGGTAAAGTCCTTGTCCATCGGGCAAAACACCGAGCTTCGATTGGGCCAAGATGCGATCTTGACTGACGTTGACGCCATCAATTTTAGCAAATCCGGTGTCAGGTTGTATGAGACCATAAAGAATGCGCAGGCTGGTCGATTTGCCTGCACCGTTATGGCCCAGCAACCCCGTGACTCGGGCGTCTTCTGCCTTGAACGAGACGGTGCGAAGAGCAACAACATCGCCAAAGGATTTTTTTAATCCAGCAACCTCAATCATGGGCGGTCGTCTCTTTTTGCGGTGAGAAGGGACCTGCATAACCGAGGAAAAAGGGCTTGGGTAAAATCTCCTCAACGCAACTCACGTCGAGATCTTGGACGGCTAATGTCTCAAGAAAGGTGTCTATGAGCTCTGGCAGACAGCCCAAATGAGAAACCCCATGGGCGCCGCCGGCAACAACAAGATGCTTCGCTCCGGATAAATGCGAAAGTGCTGCCTCAGCATAGTTCGGTGGCGTGATGGGATCTAGGGTGCCGGACATTAACAGTGTCGGGTGCGCCGTCTTTACTGGCTGAAAGTAGTCCTCGGTGACAGGTGTGCTGGGCCAGATCGGACACACGGCGTCTAACAGTTCTGTCAGAGCGTTGTTGAAATATATCCCTTGGACATCGTTGGAAACGCGAGTCATATCTTCGCTACATAAAACAGAGGCCATCATGCCGATGCTCATCGTCGCATCATCCTCATAATCCGGCGATATTAAATCTCCGATGGCAACCAGCGTCTGCCAACGACCGGCTGCTGCCTCACTCAGGGCAAGCGGGATCAACTGTCTCAGGTCTCGGCTATACATGGCGCCTCTGAGCAACCGATTGATGATCCTGGGATCAAGGGTCACTGCCTCGCGCTCACCCGTCAAAGGGTGGATTAGGTTCAAAGACTTGCGTTCAGCAAGTCTAGATTCAGCGTCACGAAGCAACGTTGGAAGATCTGGGAAGGCCTTACGGCAACTTTCTTGCGCCTCGCATTCAGCCATGATCTGTTGGAACGCAAGGTCGGCATCGGTCCCGACCCTGAGAGGAATGATCATGTCGGTAGGTGCAACCGCATCAAGTAATAGGCTTCTGACCGAATCGGGATAGAGACGCGTGTAGACGAGCGCCATTCTTGTGCCGTAGGAAATCCCAAACAAATTCATGGCCGGGAGCGCTAGTTGTTGCCTGACCCTTTCAAGATCCTCGGCGGCTGCTAGCGAATGATAATGTTGAGGATCAGCGTCCAGGCCCTCAAGACATTGTTTTAGAGCGTTCACCTGGGCCGCAATAACATCCTCTATACTGCCCGAAACACCGATATCATCAAGGGTCGGCGCAAGTTCGAGTTCGCAAGATAGGGAATTTGACTGGCCGGTCCCCCGTTGATCCACAAGTAGAATGTTGCGGTTTTTCCGAAGATTTTCAAATCGCTGTGCCCAGCCAGCGCCTAAACTGACTGCTGCCTGGCCGGGACCACCGGCAAGGAGCACAAGGGGGTCTTCGACGACAACCCGGGTGGTGGCCGGGAGCATGACGACGTTTAGATCGATCATGCGATCATTGATGCCCTCGGCTTCCGGCACAGAGAGCTTGCCGCAAAGTGCTCGGTCCTCATAATCGACGATCGTTTTAAATTTTTTTTTATCACAGGGCTGAAGTAGAGACGAGGTCTCTGCAGCGTAGCCATGCGTCGAGAGCGCAGCGAGGATGAGGCTAATTGAAAACAAAAAACGATGCATGAAGGGATGGTAGAGCGAATTGTAAAGAAGTGCGACCAAAAATTGCCTGATTGGCCCCTCATCGAACAAAAGGGTGCAAACCCGTACGTTATTGACGCAAAATTAGCGTGTATTAGTGACTCGATTTTGGTCAGATCTTAGGAAAGATTGAGGTTTAAGTCTCGCTTTATAAGATTGAGCGCCCTCAATGATAGCGCCTTCAATGATAGCGCCCTCAATGATGATGTCGTTCCATTAAACTGACATCATGTGCTGAGATGCGATGAAGATCGAAGGTGTCTCCGATGTAGTCCGGGCTTTGACATAAGCGTTGAAGTTTAGAGCGTCGCGGGCTATTGCTGGGGTATCGCAAATATCCGCAGTTAGAAACGCTGGGCTTAGCTGATTGATAGGGGCCCTGCCATTAAACCGGTTCGCTGAAAGCCAAATGGACAACTGTCGGCTTACAGTTCAATTATTGTTGAGGACAAGCGAAAAGTAGGTACCTTGATGTGGGGTAAATTCTTTGAGGCTCAGATAAGCCTCGATGAAAATAAGGTCCCTCAGAAAAGACTGTCAAAAGTTAACCCAAAGTGAAGAGATCCCGAGCTAAACATCTGGGGTTGGGGCCACGGGTCATCGTTGCCGAGGCTCGATGATGTGAGTATGCAACGCAGGGAAGTCGCAGAATTTGATGAAATGCGGCTGCTGTTGATGCCGATGAAGGGCTCGATTTTAGGGTTGCCTGCTAAATTGGAGAGGCGGGTTTGTAACTGCCCTTAGGGAAGGCGCTTTGAGCGGTCGATCATCATAAATTGCTTTCCTGGCCGCAGTGAACTTTCGCACGATTGCCGGATGAATTGACGGCAATCGATGCCTGTTGGATGATTCAGCAAGGTCTTAGGATCAGAGAACTGACCAGAGCTTCGTTGTTCTCAAGCTTGGTATTTTTAAAGAAGATTGGAAGTGCTTACAGCAGACACCTCCTGTGCACGGGTGGTGCAGTGCCGGCAACGTTTTCTTAAAGCCCACAATGACCCCCGGGAGTAAAGGCTTGATATGAATGTGATAGATACAGGAACAAACGAACTGCTTTGCGAAATTCGTCAACGTGTGGCTGTAGTAACCCTCAACAAGCCGCACAAAAAGAATGCGCTTGGAGACGTTTTAACCCCTGCGCTTCGCACAGTTTTAGCTGAGTTGGATAAGAGATCAGACGTTGGATGTGTCATGATTACTGGGGCCGGCGACGCGTTTTGTGCTGGAGGGGACGTCAGTGGTATGGGTCAGAACTCGGGTAGTGCCCTGGCCCATGGTAAGGATGAGCAACAAGTTAAGGCCGCAAAAGTCGAGGTGCTCCTAGAGAAACAGCGGACGTTAACAGGGCGGCTTTATGGTCTGAGCAAACCCACCGTTGCCGCATTGCCTGGTGCGGCAGCAGGCGCAGGTATGTCAATTGCGTTAGCTTGTGATCTAAGAATTGCCTCAGAGCAGGCCTTTTTTGTTACAGCCTTTAAGAATATTGGATTATCAGGAGACTATGGGGCCAGTTGGTTTTTGCCTCGATTGGTTGGTTTAGGTCGCGCCAAAGCACTATTTTATCGATCGGAGCGGTTAGGCGCTGAAGCCGCGCTTAAGATTGGGCTGGTTGATGAAGTCTTTGCTGTCGAGGATTTTGCGCAGGCCGCTTTCGGTTACTGTGCCGAGATTGCCGCAGGTCCGCCTGAAGCCCTTGCGCGAATGAAACAAAATTTGCAAATGGGGCTTCATCAATCGTTAGATGACTCTCTGCTGTTAGAGGCAGAGCACCTCATTGAATCTATGGATAGTGACGAATCCAAAGAAGCGATCAGTGCCTTTATGGCAAAACGGCCGCCGATCTTCTCGGCACAATAAGGTAAAACCTATGAGCAGACCGGAAGTGGCGTTAATTGTCGGGGGTGGTCAGGGCATCAGCGCCAGTTGCGCAAAGTTATTTGTTCGAGAAGGCATGCAGGTGGCAGTGGCGGCTCGCACGCCGAATAAGCCTGCGCTGACAGCGCTCGAAAAGGACTACGGGGTACTAACATTCGCCTGCGATGCCTCAGACCCTGACGCTGTTGCTCAGCTGTTCGAGACGGTTAACACCCAACTGGGGCCGCCAACTTTGGTAGTCCACAATATCGATGGGCGTAATCCCGAAATTTTTCGCAAAACGATCACCGAAGCTGATCCGAACCACGTGCTCAGCACGATAATGAACTCGACCTTCAGCGCTTTTTTGGTTGGGCAACAGGCCGCACGCTGGATGTTAGACAATCCAATGACACCGACTGGTCGGGGCACTATTTTGTTTACCAACGCCAGTGCCGCACTCAAGGGCTTCGCGTTAAGCGGTGCTTTCGCTGCCGCCAGTCAAGGCAAAGCAGGGTTAGCGCAAAGCATGGCTCGGGAACTGATGCCCCAAGGCATTCATGTTGTCACGGTACCGATTGATGCGGCCATTGGTGTGCCTCAAGCGGACGGCTCCCGGGCACATTGGTTAGCAGGTACGACCGATGACGATAATATGGCTGACCCCGATCGGATCGCCGAGGCCTATTGGTATTTGCATCGTCAGCATAAATCAACTTGGAGCCACGAACTGGTTGTTCGTCCCTGGGTCGAACAGTGGTAGCCCAGCTGGGCTAATCTAGCTGCCTTGGCACTGCGAGTGTCATCGTCATTAGTCGATGAGATTTTGCAGACGCGCCGCTTCTTCTCGCACGGCCTCTGGCGACCCGAGTAGCTGACGATTAGCGCCAATGCGTTTGAACCAATAATGCAAACCGACGAGATCTGTGAAACCCATACCGCCGTGGACTTCCGTACTTGTTTTTGCCACGAACTGGGCCACCTCCGAAAGGTGTGCGTTGGCATGACAGACGGTCAACCTGGCGTCGGCAGTTTGCTCGCTTAATGCGTGTCCGCCGTACCAGACAAGCGAACGACAAGGTTCTAATTGTGATGCCATTTCAGCGCAAAGGTGTTTGACCGCTTGGAACGAAGCGATCACGCGATTGAACTGTTTTCGCTGCATGGCGTAGGCAACGGCCTGATCGAGCATGGCCTGGGCAGCGCCCAGGGAATCCGCCGCCTGAACCATGCGTCCGGCATCGATACCTGCTTGCATGACTTCGGCGTCTTCGCTTATGGGTACCGCATTGGCTTTGTTGAACTGAAGCTCGCAAATGGTGCGAGTTTTATCGATCGTAGTGAGCGAACGACGGGTTAATCCAGTTGTCGAGGCATCGACCCAAAAGATCTCTCGATTTGGCCCGTTAACAAGATAAGCGTCAGCATGAGCGTCGAACGCAAATAGCAACTTTCCTGTTAGTGCATCGTCGCTGATGTGCACCCCGGCATCTAATCTGGCGCCGATGGCCTCTGAAAAGGCTACCCCGACCCGCAAATTGCCAGCAGCAATGTCGCCAAGTTTATCGGTGTGGCCTGCCGCAAGCAGTACGGTTGGTGCGACAATGGCTGAGCTGATAAAAGGACTGGGCGCTATGTGATAGCCCAGAGCCTCACTAACAACCACAGCCTCCAGCATACCCAGACCAACGCCGCCTTGGGCTTCTGGAATGATAAGCCCAGCGATACCCAAGTCTGCCAGTCCCCGCCAGATGTTGGCATCGCTGGTATCACCGGCGGCAACCTCCCGAACTGCGTCTAGGGTGACGTTATCTTTTAAGAATCGAGAGACGCTGTCTTGTAATAACGTCTGCTCTTCCGATAATCCGAATTCCATTAGGCCCCCACGGTTGCGATTTTAGGTTCTTTAGGCATGCCAAGACCCCGTTCGCTAATAATGTTTTTTTGTATTTGTGAGGTGCCCCCACCGATGATTAGACCTAGGAAATACATATACTGATATTGCCAGGAGCCGTTACCCCGAAGATACGGGTTATCCTCATAGCTAATACCAATTTCTCCCATCACATCAATGCCAAGGCACTCAATTTCATGGCGAAGCTCGGTTCCGATAAGCTTGACAACCATCCCTGCCAATTGGGTGTCTGTCTGCTTGTTGATTTTTGCGGACAGCAACCGCATGTCGTTGTACTGCATCGCAAGGACCCTGCCTTGCAATTTTAGCAAACGATCTCGAAAAATCGGATTGTCGATGACCCGCTCTCCGGCAACGGTCTCTTCTCGCATCAGTCGGATCACGCCGTTTAAGCGTGTCATTGCAGCATCGGGTGGCGCCAGAGAGCCGCGTTCATGTCCTAAGATCGCGTTAGCAACCTGCCAGCCTTGGCCGCGCTGACCCACGATTTGATCTTTTGGGACTCTGACATCGGTAAAAAAGACTTCATTAAAATTGGCGCTGCCGGTCATGTCTACCAGCGGCCTGACTTCAATGCCAGGGGTGTCCATCTTAAACAGCAAGAAGGAAATGCCTTGGTGTTTCGGCGCTTCTGGTTCGGTGCGTACTAAACAAAAAATCCAGTCACTGATGTGAGCGGTGCTAGTCCATATTTTCTGACCATTGATAACCCACTCATCTCCATCAAGCTCAGCCTTAGTGGTCAAGCTGGCCAAATCACTACCTGCGCCGGGCTCTGAGTAGCCTTGACACCAGATAATGTCACCATGGATGGTTTTCTCGATGAATTGCTGCTTTTGCGATTCTGTGCCCATCTCAAGTAGAACGGGCGTTAGCATGCTGATACCTTGGCCACTGAATCCGGTATTCATTTGGGCGGCACTAAACTCCTCAGCGATAATCCTAGATTTGATGATGTCAGGCTCGGCACCAAAGCCGCCATAGGCTTTTGGGATAGTCCTCGAGTGATAGCCGTTTTTAATTAAGGTCGCTTGCCAGGATCTGGCTTCCTCACTCTTTGGACCTGCACCATGCTTGGGCTGCTGATCCTTATGGGTGGCGATGAATGTTCTGACCTCCTCGCGAAAAGCATCAAAAGTTGGGCCGTAAGAAAGATCCATTGGCTAGCTCCGAACTTGGGAAAGTTTCTCGAGGCTAACACAGGGTTTGGGCTGCTTAAAGGCCAACAGTGTACTCGTTCAGAATCGCTGATCCCTGAGTCTTCATTAATCCAGACGCATTGGTGCTCAAAGCTTATCGATTAACTGCCAGAACGCCGATTGCCCTTGTCGGGTATCCGATTGGCGGCGGCTTGGGTCCATGGTTTGGGCAATAACCCAGCCTTTCTGGGCGGAGATCGAAAGATGGTGTCCGCCAGCACCTCTGGCGCTGATGAGGTCTGGAGGCGCATCGGGTAGCAAAGGGCCTTTAAATAGCTCGTTTTTACCAGGAATTTGGTAGCTGTCAGCGGCATTGTTCCACCAGCCTAAATGCCAGGCAGGGTTGGTACTCGCGCTGGGGGTTGAAAGTGTTTGTTTAAACTCCGTGTCGATTAACGCATCATTCAGCAAGGCCTCACCGATTACCCGTAGAGAAGAAGCGGTTGAATAAAGCGCTGAAAATACACGGCCCTCGGTATCCGGGGACCGGTCTTGCCAGTAGGTATCTTCGATACCCAGCGGCTCTAGTAACCATGCCCTAGTTAATTCGTTGAGCTTTTCCCCTGTTTGGATCTCAAGGGCCTGCTTAAGGAACTGAAAGGCGACATTGTTGTAACGCCAGTCATGGCCAATTCTGCCGTTTAAGCATAGGTGGTCATCCATGCCAGTGGTCATGTTGAGCAAGGTTTCCACAGACAAGCTGGCCTCATCGGGTTTTTCGAGTTGGGTCCATTCAGGTTCAAGAATGTGGTTCATCGCGTCGTAACGTTCAAGAAAGAAGCGGTTTTCGGCTATGCCGATAAGAACCGCTAAGATACCTTTTTGAACCGCATAGACATCAACAGGATCGTTTGTAAGTTGAAGCTCAAAACACAGGTGCCCGTGTTTGCTGATAGAAATTTGCGCAGTGCCGCTTGCTTGGCAATGCGCCGTGAATGCTTCGCTCACATTGTTCATGGTGAAGGTTGCCGTTCGCCAACGACAGAAAACAGCCTGTTAAGGGTTTCAATGGCGACCTTTGGGCGACGGTCGAAGGTAACAAGGCCGTTAATTTCTTGCTGAACATCCGTCAGCTGAGTCCAGACAAACCCACGCAATTGGGGATTGGCGTCGATGGCAGACAATAGGTCGGCAATGCGCACCAGAAAGGCCGCGTCGTCCTCGGGTAATTCGCCATAAGCGAAAGGTACATCTGACTGTTGAGAACCATTTTGGTTGGTATTGGCATAGGCGCTATCAGGTTGGATCAGGCCAATGCCCCCGCACTCGGTAAGCAATAGCGGTAGCGCTCGAGGATCTGAGCCAGGCAAGGCGCCTACTCGGGGGCGCTCACTTTCGTGCACCGGGCTTTGGGGCGCTTGATTAAGCTGAGCAAGTCGGTCGCTGAGGGTTTGGGCCGTCGTGTCGTAAAGATGTAGTGTCCAAAGATCACCGGTTGAGTACTCCCAGCCATCATTGGCGACCACTGGCCGGCTTGGATCTAGGGCTCGGGTGAGATAATAGATAGCGTCAACGAACGCGCGCTGCTCAGGCCGCTCTGCTTGATGCCATACCCCCCATGACTCGTTAAAGGGCACCCAAGTGATGATGCTAGGGTGTCCCTGGTCACGATGAATCACGGCGCGCCATTGGTCGGTAAGATCTGTGATGAGCGTGTTAGAAAAAATTCTACCCGAGGGCATTTCTGCCCATATCATGAGACCGAGCTTGTCAGCCCAGTACATATAGCGAGGGTCTTCAATTTTTTGATGCTTTCGTGCGAGGTTAAAGCCGAGTGCCAAGGTTAGCTCTACATCGGCCTTTAGAGCCTCATCGGTAGTCGCGGTATACCAGCCGTCTGGGAAATAACCTTGATCAAGAATACCGCGGAGGTAGATGGGCTCTCCGTTGAGTAAGAGCTTTCGATCTTTGACATCGATTTGCCGAAGCCCTACATAACTCTTGGCCAAATCAACTGTTGTTTGATCTTGAGTTATCCGAATTTCGATAGGGTACAGGTAAGGATCACTCGGTTGCCACAACCTTGGTGCTGTCATAGGTATTGATAGTCGAACTTCATTACGTCGGTTGGCCAATTGAACGTGCGTCGGTTGCTCATTGCCCAAGACATCAACTTCGACTTCCGCATCGGTGTGCTCAGACAAAAAGACGCGTAGTTGTAAAGTCGACTGCAAAAGGTCGAAATGATAGTGGACTTGCTCGATCCGGAGACGAGGCACAGGTTCGAGCCAGACGGTTTGCCAGATGCCAATGACGCTGTCATAGTCGATTGGCCAGCGCGTATCGCCGGCTTGTTTGCCTCTGGGTTGTTGCCAGGAAGTGGTGTCGCTAACCCTAACGACAAGACGGTTGCTCGGTTCCATAAGATGCGAGCCAACGGCTGCCTGGATGGGCGTGTAGCCGCCTGAATGGCTGAGCACGTGCTGGCCGTTTATCCACAGGGTTGTTTGGTAATCAGAGGCGCCTAAATGTAATAAAATTTCCTCGCTGTCCCAATTCAGCTCCGGTAGGGTGCATTCATACCAGACTGTTAAGCAGTCCTGAGGGCAATCCACACCACTGGCGGGGCTTCCCGGCGCAAACGGTACGATGATGTCTTGTGGGTCGGGTAAGCCAAGAGGCCAAGATTGATCGACACCGTTGTTACGAGGATCAAGTTTAAACCGCCAGACGCCATTGAGATTGTGCCAAGTCGATCGCACAAGGCGTGGACGCGGGTACTCGCAACGAGGCAGCTCAGGTTGCTCGTTGCTCGATAACGTGAAGTTTTGCATACCCCGAGTGTATCAGTATTTTCGGTGTGCATTTACCTAAGATGCGGATTCTGTTTTCATGGGTGATTGGTGGAGGTACGCTGAATCTTAGGAGCTTTCAATGCTATTTCAAGCGGTCGATAATGGTCTCGAACTGCGGTTGCGGTTCTCCGATTTTAAAGCAGCGTTTGGCTTTATGCAGGAGGTGGCGGTCTTAGCTGAGGCGTTAGAACACCATCCTGAGTGGCGTAACGTCTACAATCTGGTGGAAATAAGATTGACCACCCACGATGCGGGTGATCAGATTACCGACAAAGATTATGCGCTTGCTACAGCGATTGAGAAATTACAAAGCATTCAACAAGCACAGGTCGAATCGCGATGAAAATTGATGCTCGCAGTCAGAATTTTGTGTGGTCATCTCCAAAAGGGCCCTATCGAAGAATCACCGAGGCGCAAGCGGCTCAATGGCATCGTGATGGTTATTTTCTGTTAAAAAACGCGATTCCCAAGAACGCCATTGATGCGTTGCTAGAAGACGCAGACCGTCTCGAGGCGGCTCGAGAGGCGCAGTTAAGGCAGGATCACGATGGTCATTTTTTGATCAATCGGGCTGGTGAAATCACCTTCACCATTCACATTGTTAAGACCTCGTTAGCGGCTCAGCGCTTCGTCTTTGAGCCAGCGCTGGTTGATCTATGCTTGGATCTCATTGGCGGTGATGTGCGTCTTTATTGGGATCAGTTGGTTTACAAAAAGCCTGAGACGCCGGTGGAATTTCCTTGGCACCAAGACAATGGTTATACCTATGTACGGCCCGAGAATTACTTGACGTGCTGGGTGCCCTTATCGCCCGCGACGATCGATAATGGCTGCCCTTGGGTGGTATCAGGTATCCATCAAAAGGGCACGCTTGAACACTGGGTAACGGATTTAGGGTATCAGTGTTTGACGGAAGCCGATGAAGCGAATCTGGGGTCTGTGCCGATCGAAGCCGATATTGGCGATGTGGTCGTGTTTTCCTCTCTAACGCCCCACCGCACTGGCCCAAATCTCACTGATAACATCCGCAAAGCTTATATTGTGCAGTATGCACCCGATGGTGCTGTGATGTATCCACGACAAACCGATCAGGCCTTATTTCAGATTGACCCAGATCGCCATTTCCCAGTTTGTGTGGAGGGTCAGCCGGCACCTTGTCCTAACGTGATTCGGTGAGCCGTGCTCGATATTTAGGGTAACAGGCTTGCACTCTCCCGGTCTTCGATTCAGACTGGGGTTCGTTTTTACAGTAATCATTGGAGTGCAAAATGGCGGTATCAGTCGGAGATCAAATCCCAAATGTGACAATCAAAACGATGGGCGCAAATGGCCCTGAGGACCTCAACACAGGAGAGTTCTTTGCCGGCAAGAAAGTAGTTTTGTTTGCGGTACCAGGCGCGTTCACACCAACCTGTAGCGCGGCGCATTTGCCAGGCTTTGTCGCTAATGCAGATAAGATTCTTGCTAAAGGCGTCGATGCGATCGTTTGTTTGAGTGTCAATGACGCATTCGTGATGGCTGCTTGGGGCGCTGCTCAAAACGCCGAAGCGTTAGTTATGGCAGCCGATGGCAATGGCGAATTTAGCGCAGCGATGGGTTTGACCCTCGATGGTTCAGGCTTTGGCTTGGGGCAGCGGTCTTCTCGGTACGCCTTGATTGCTGAGGATGGCAAAATTACCGCGCTCAACGCAGAGCAAGGCGGCGCGTTTGAAGTGAGCTCTGCTGAAAAAATTCTTGAAGCCCTGTAGCCCAATAGCCTGAGTAATGTACCGGCAAGCGTGCTAAGCGATTGCCGGATGCTCGCCCTGGGGTTTTGTTTCTAGGTGAGTCTCGGAATGCAACGAGGGGGCAAGATGTCGGACGACCGCATGAAACCGTTTGTAGTTGACATGGACTCTCACGTCCTTGAGCCCCCCGATCTTTGGCAGAACTATCTTGAATCACGATACCAAGAACGGGGTATTTTTGTTCGGCAGGCTGCCGATGGCTTAGAAGAGCTAGTGGTAGATAATCGCGTCCTGCTAAAAGGGCGGTTAGCTGTACTGGGCGGTATCGAGCACAATGCGCCTGAGCTTTTTATGCAGCCCGAAATCCCTTACCTAGAGGGCTGTCCCGCCGCCAGTTATGACACCGCAGCAAGGGTGCAATTGCTGGACGACTGGGGCGTTGATGCGGGTGTCGTCTTTCCAACGATCGGTATCTTATGGGACAAAGAAGAAGATCCTGATCTTGCGATGGCCTATGCCAGGGCCTACAACAATTGGCAGTGGGATTTTGCCTCGCCAGCGCTGGATCGAATTATTCCGATCGCGCACATCCCGCTTTATGACATCGATCTTGCCCTGGTAGAGCTTCGTCGTTGTTTAAAACTGGGGTTCAAAGGTATGTTCTTAGCGCCAGAACCCATATGCGGCAAGAGGCCGTCGCATCCCGACTTCGATCCTATCTGGCAACTGATGGTCGAGGCCAATTTACCCGTCTGTATGCATTTGATCGTCCGTTTTGATCGGATTGTTAATGCAGCGGCAAGCCAGTGGTGGAATGGGGCTCAAGAGCCCATGAATACGGTTTTTTCCTTCGGATTGGGTGGCACCATGCAACTGTTGCCAGCAACGGCAGCCCTCGTTTGCGATGGCTTATTTGATCGGTTTCCGGCGCTGAAAATGGCGGTGGTTGAATCTGGCGCCGGTTACGCAAGCTACCTGATGGATCGGCTTGACGAAAAATTTGACCGTTTTAACAGTGTGGTGAACTTAAAACGAAGACCCAGTGAGTATATTAAGGAAAACATTTGGTTTGTCATGGACCCCAGTGAGCGATCAATAGATGCTCAATGTGATCTTGTTGGCGAGTCGCAGTTTCTTTGGGGTAGCGATTACCCGCACATCGATGCCCATAGCAACGCTGTCAGCGAAGTGCATGCGGCTTTAGCCCCCATGCAAGCGTCTCGACGTAACCTCGTGCTAGGTGGTAACGCTCAGCGGCTGTTTAGCTTGTCTTCCTGAGCGGCAGCGTTAATTCGCTTTCAGGCCGCATCTTTTGGCATCAGTCCTGTGCAAAGCTGCGCTCGAGGCGTTAATGCAGGGATAGCAAAGCGGACCCTGCCGTAGGGTCGAGGAATTTAAATGCTCGAGTCTTGGATTTTTTGGACACTGCTCGCTGCTGTGATGCAGGCGGTCCGAACTGCAGGACAAAAACGACTGAATCAAACCGTGTCAGCAGAAAGTGCGACCTTGGCAAGGTATGTTTTTGGTTTGCCTTTTGTATTGGGTTACTTTGGCTTGGTAGGCGAACCTGCCGTTTTGGTCGCAGCAACAGGGCTGTTTTGGGTAAAAGTTGTTGCGGCTTCAGTATTACAGATTATTGCAACAATCTTGCTGGTGCGATTGTTTCGTTTGCGTAATTTCGCCGTGGGCAGCACTTACATTCGGCTAGAAATCGTAATGACCGCATTACTAGGCTTTAGCCTATTTGGTGATGAGCTAACCGTAGTCGCCGTGTTTGGCATGATCGTATGTACTCTGGGATTGATCCGTTTAAATGGTCATCAGGGCAGTCTTCGAGGCCGGTTCATTGGCCCCGATGCGATAATGGGTTTGACCTCGGCATTGGCTTTCTCATTAACGTCGCTTCTGGTACGTGACGCGAGTCTGTCGCTGAATTTGCCTTCTCACATCCAGGCTGGTGCAACGACCCTTGTGGCGATGGTGGTTTTGCAAACTTTGATTACGTTGGTTCTGGTTGGTGCCCGGGCGTCCGAAGATTTCAAAGTGCTAATAGAGCAGTGGCGTTTGTCGACCTTCGTTGGGGTCACGGGTGTGCTCGGCTCGGTGGGTTGGTTTACAGCATTTACCTTAGAGCCGGCTGCTGTGGTCAAGACCCTAGGTCAAATTGAATTGTTGATTGCGCTCGTGATTTCTTATGGTCTTTTTAGAGAACGTCCAACGCTTACCGAGTGGCAAGGTATGGCTGCGGTGCTATTAGGGGTTTTAATGGTTTTAGGCTCGTTCTAAGTTAGGATTCGAGCCCTTGAGAGTTGATTGGCGGCGCGTATATAAAGGCAGCCCAGCAGCATCTTGATCGGTACTGATAAGATTAAGGGTGTATACCGGCATTGCTCTGGGGTAAGGTCAGGGCTCTTAGAAAAATTTCAGGGGTAAGGGTATGTCTGTTAGCGGAAATTGGGCGGTTACAATGAAATCGCCAATGGGCGCGCAAGCGGCCACGTTATCGCTTCTCGAAGAGGGTGGCATGTTGTCGGGTTCGATGGCAGGGCCGCAGGGAGAGCAGGCTTTTAGTGGTGGCGCAGTTGATGGCGATTCTCTGACTTTTAACATTGAGATGACCCAACCCATGCCGATGACGATCGAGTGTCAGGCAGTTGTCTCGGGTGATAGCATCAGCGGCACGGCTAAATTGGGCGCTTTTGGCCAAGCCACTTTCGAGGGTACTCGGCAAGCTGACTGAACCTCGGTTAACGTTCAGAAAGCATTAGTATTTGGCGCAATCCCAGCGCTGCCCGCTGAATGGATATTGCCTGCTAGCGAGGCGCCGCAGCGCAAATCTAAGCGGCTGTCGAGCTATCGGTCTTAGGTTCAAAGGTTGCTTGGCCGGAAACCTCCCGGGCTTCGGCTGAGCTTTTTCTTTGAACCTGAGCATTGGCGATCAGTCGAGCCCTGGCGATCAAAGCGATTGATAAAACGCCGTAGTAATTTTTTAGAGACGCCTCCAAAAGGTTTCGCATCGTCTAGCAGTAACTGGCAAAATAGGGGCTTTGCGGGTGTAGCTCAGTTGGTAGAGTCCCAGCTTCCCAAGCTGGTTGTCGCGAGTTCGAATCTCGTCGCCCGCTCCAATTTTCATTTAGCGGTACCCTCACTAACAATTAGGATGAAATATGGCCATAGGGGTATGGACACCAAATCGAAATCAGCCGTTAGCCCTCGAAGCCGTCATGGGGCTGCTCGACGCGCTCCCGGATGCACCGATTGATGACCTTGGCTCGATAGAACCCTCGAATTTTGGTGATTATCGACTCTGGATGACGACAGCCCATGATCAGTGGCGTTTTGCAGCGGAACTAAAGGTGTCGGCGCTTGAGCAGTTGATTCGATTTTTCACCCTGGCAGAGCGAGATTGGCCAGGCTGGGAGGCCGGTAAATCAAGCCCCGTGATTCCCTTAGTAGCTGCTTTAAAAGCCCGTCAGCAGTTCGACGCGGATTTCCGCCGATGGATTAAGAGTCATACAGACAATCGATATTTACCAAATGGTGCGGTGATATAATCAATTTCTCCTAAACATAGAGGCCCTTATGAGAAAGGCAGACATAGAGCGCAATACGCTCGAAACCCAGATAAAGGTCTCGATTAATCTTGACGGGACTGGTCAGCGCGACCTGGTAACTGGATTGCCCTTTTTAGAACACATGCTCGATCAGATCGCGCGTCATGGCCTGATTGACTTGGCGGTTAAGGCCACGGGCGATTTAGAAATCGATGCGCATCACACTGTCGAAGATATCGGTATTGCTTTAGGTCAGGCTTTCCACCGAGCTGTAGGCGATAAAACCGGTATCTGTCGTTACGGGCATGCCTATGTGCCGCTGGATGAGGCGTTATCGAGAGTGGTGATCGATTTGTCGGGTAGGCCGGGCCTATGTTTTCGGGTGCCTTTCAAACGTTCTCATGTTGGCGATTTTGATGTGGACCTCTTTCACGAATTCTTTCAAGGGTTTGTGAACCACGCGTTGGTAACGCTACATGTAGATAATCTCTGTGGCGAAAATGCCCATCACCAAATAGAAACGGTGTTCAAGGCCTTTGGACGTGCCCTTCGAATGGCGCTCGCGCCAGATGAACGGATGCAGAATCAATTACCCTCCACCAAAGGGGCTTTATAAGTGCTTGAGGTGATCCCTGCCATCGATCTTAAAGATGGTGCGGTGGTCAACCTGCGCCAGGGCAAATTTGACCAATCGACGATCTACAGTACCGATCCTGTGGAGACGGCAGGACGCTGGGTGGCAGAAGGGTGTCGTCGGCTTCACATTGTTGACTTAGATGGCGCCTTGGCAGGTAAAAGCGTTAGTTACGAAGTTGTCAAAGCGATTGCGTCGAGCTTTCCAAAACTGGTGATCCAGTTAGGCGGTGGTATTCGCTCACTGACAATCATTGAGCGCTATATCGACGCGGGCGTTAAAGACTTGGTGCTTGGCACCCAAGCGGTTGAGCGTCCGAGCTTTGTGGATGAAGCGGCCGAGGCCTTTCCTGGACATATCATTGTCGGACTTGATGGTGTGAAAGGACGGGTCGCGATCCATGGCTGGAAGACCGTCACAGAGTTTGGGGTGCTCGACCTTGCCCGCCGATTTGAGCAAGCGGGCATCGAAGGCATCGTCTACACCGATATTGAGCGCGATGGCATGATGTCGGGTATCAATCTTGAGGCAACCGTGCATCTTGCTGAAGCCATTAATGTACCTGTCATCGCTTCTGGTGGTATCAATCAACTTGCTGATATCGAAACGTTAGCGGCGCTACCCCGATCTGAAACCGGCGGGATTCAGGGGGTTATTACAGGCAGAGCCATCTATGAGGGTACGCTCAGTTTGTCGGAGGCGATAGCGGTGACTCAGTCTTATCGTTGAGCAGCGCGATACCTTTCAGAAGGGTCAGGGCCTGGCCCAGTTGGAAATCATTTTCTACTGCTGCCGAAGGAGCAACCGCAGTTGCAGTTGCGTCATCGGTACTCGGCGCATTGAGATGGCCTCGCAAGTCGCGCTCCTGAAGCCTGAAGGGATTGCTTTTGATCTTGGTAACTGTTGACCGGTCAACCCACAAGTCAGGCAGGATGCCCTCTGCCTGAATGGAGCGCCCTGCAGGCGTGAAGTATAAAGCGGTTGTGAGTTTGATGGCTTTGTCGCTGGTTAACTGCAATATGGTTTGGACAGAACCTTTGCCAAAGGTTCTGGTGCCCATCACAATAGCCCGGCCCTGATCCTGCAAAGCCCCGGCAACAATTTCAGAAGCTGAGGCTGAGCCTTCATTGACAAGCACGACGAGCGGAATGTCAGCAAGAAGCTGGGCTTGGGTTGCCCGATATTCCATTGCCGCGTTTTCCAGTCGACCTTCGGTGTAAACGATGAGGCCGCCAGTCAAGAAAAGATCTGACATCGTCACCGCCGCTTGCAATACCCCGCCTGGATTATTTCGCAAATCGATGATGAGCCCTTCAATGGGCATGATCTCGGACAGCTTGGCGATGGCGTCGGCAACCTCTTGCCCTGTGTCTGCCTGAAATTGTGCGACGCGAACATAGCCAAAATTAGGCTCGAGAAATTGCTCTCTGACGCTAGCAACGTTGATGACTTCTCTGGTGAGATCAAATTCGATGGGGGCAGACTCACCAGGTCGGACCACGCTCAGCTTGACACTGCTGCCAGGCTCGCCCCGCATGATGTCGACCGCCTCGTTGATGCCCAAACTACGAATAGATTGTCCGCCAATTTCGACGATCAAGTCACCGGCCTGGATACCTGCTTCGGCGGCGGGCGTGCCGTCGATGGGTGACACCACTTTAATGACACCATCTTCGGTACCAATCTCGATCCCCAAGCCGCCATAATTGCCGGTCGTCGTCTCCTGCAGTTGTTCGAAGGACTCTGAGTCCAAAAAGGCCGAATGGGGATCTAGTTGATCAAGTAGACCCCTGATGGCGTTTTCCAGTAGGACTTTATCGTCAACGTCCTCGACGTAAGCTTTGGAGATTCGATCAAAGGCCTCTGCGAAAATTCTGAGTTCCTCGAGCGGTAGCCGGGTCTCTTGACGGGTTACTTCCGGCGGCGTGTCGGTCTCACTCGATGCTGAGAGCGAGCATCCCATGGTCAGCATTACCAAGCAGACAAGTCGTAACATAGAGGTTCCTTTTTAAATAATGGTGCCGGCGACAACCGCTTACAGTGTACGAGATTGCCGCGTGACTGGCTTGCACCAGGCGAGGGGATCAACGGGGTTACCTTGATCACGGATTTCAAAATAGCTGCCACTCATTGCTTGACCTCCGCTGCGTCCCACCTCGGCAATGGTTTGCCCGCCAACAACCCAATCACCGACCTCAGGGAATATCACTTGATTGTGACCATATAGGCTCATAAAACCGTCGCTGTGTCTCAGTATGATGAGCAGGCCAAACCCGCGCAACCAATCTGCGAATACCACCCGACCATAATGCACTGCGCTGACTTTTTCTCCGGACGCAGCATCGATGAATAGACCGTCCCAACGGATGCGGCCATCCAGTCGTTTTTCTCCGAAACGATGCCGAATTACGCCGCTCGTGGGGAGATCAAGGGAGCCCTTTCGACTTGCCATCGTTGCAAAATCGACTGATTGAGGCAACCCAAAACTATTGCGTCTTAGACGATCAAGCAGGGCCAACAAATTGTTTTTATCTTCTTCGAGGACTCGTCTTTGGCTTTCTGTTGAATCAAAGGCTTCTTTTAGGATTTGCGCTTGCTGAGCGAGTGCAATCCGCTGACGCTTTAAGTCATCCTGAGATTCACTGATTGAGCGCGCCGCGTTTTTGGCGATTTCAATTTCCCGGTTGAGGGCCTGCTCATTATTCGATAAGTCGAGCAAGATGACCTCAAAAGCATTGATCTCGCGGAGCTTTGCTTCGCTTAAGTATTTATAGTTTTGCGATAGTCGAGCCATTTGATTGGGATCTTCCTGGTTTAGCAGCACCCGTAGCAGCCCCCGATCACCTAGTCGGCTGGCTGCACGAAGATGTTCTTTAACCCGCTCTGCTTTTTCAGTTTTGCGAGCCTCGAGCTCAAGACGGTGGTCTTTGAGCATACTGATTTGAGTTTTGGCGGCGATAGCCTGGGTCTCGGCCGCCCGGAGTCGCTTCAGCGTTGCCGCTATATCGGTATCCAAGGTTTGAATAGCCGTCTGTTGTAGGGCTTGATCAGCACGAATCGCGGACTGGCTTTGTTCAATGGCGGTCAAATTTTGCTGGACGGTATCGAGCTTGTCCTCAAGATCGGCTTCTTCATCGGCGAGTGCGGTACAAATGAGCAAAAGTCCAAGGATGCTGTTGGTTAGGGCTTGAAAACAGACCCAAAAGATGACTCTCAAGAGGCGATTACCGTTTGCTCTTGATGGCCGACGAGTAACGACTGGCCGGTCATCTCGCTTGGGGTTGGTAGTTCCATCATCGCCAATAGGGTCGGCGCGATATCGCTGAGCTTACCCCCGCCTCGAAGACCGACGGGTTTGTTGCCGACGTAAATTAATGGCACCAGCTCAGAGGTGTGTGCAGTGTGGGGTTGACCGGTGGTGGTATCGAGCATTTTTTCACAATTACCGTGGTCAGCAGTGATTAATATGTCGCCACCCACTGCTCTAGAGGCATCGACAACGCGCTGCAAACACTGATCAAGTGTCTCCACTGCTTTGATGGCGGCAGTTAAATTGCCAGTGTGGCCAACCATATCGCCATTCGCATAGTTGCACACAATGAGCCGATGACGCTGCGCGCTGATAGCTTGGCAGAGTTCGTCTGTTAGCACGCCAGCGCTCATCTCAGGTTGTAGGTCGTAGGTGCTAACGTCCGGCGACGGCACCAAGATACGCTCCTCGAGGGCAAAAGGTTGCTCCTGGCCGCAGGAAAAAAAGAACGTCACGTGGGCATACTTTTCGGTTTCTGCGATTCGTAGTTGTGGCAAGCCTAAATTCGATAGGTGCTCACCTAGACCGTTGTCGATCGTCTCCGGCGGAAAGGCTAAAATTGTCGATAGGTTTTCCGCATATTGGGTGAGCGTCGTGAAGCCAGAAATCTCAATGGCGGATTGCTCGAAGCGATCAAAGGAAGTGCTGACGAAAGCTTCAGTTAATTGTCGAGCTCGATCTGCCCTAAAATTCATGAAAAGCAGTTCATCCCCAGGTTCAATGGCCGTTGCACCGGCATCGGCAGCAATGACTGTGGGTTGCACGAACTCATCGGTTTCGCCCCGAGCATAGGCAGCGGTCAGAGCCGCGACCGGGTCAGTGAACACATAGTCGGATTGCCCCGTGCAAATGACATCATAGGCTGCCTGAGTTCGCTCCCATCGGTGATCTCGATCCATGGCGTAGTAGCGGCCGCAAATGGACGCTATTTGGCCAACGCCCAGCTCCTCCAAAACCGCGAGTAGCTTATTGAGTGAATCGGTAGCCGATTGGGGTGGCACATCTCGGCCATCCAAAAATGCGTGAACTTTAAGGTTACTCACACCCTGGCGAACCGCAGACTTAATGGCGGCATGAATCTGCTGCTCATGGCTATGAACGCCGCCCGGTGACAAAAGCCCGAGGATATGCAGGCAGCTTCCCGACTGCGCCACGGCTTTAAAGCGTGCATTTAGGTTTGGATTGGTAAAAAAACTGCCATCCTTGATGGCTGCATTGATCCGGGTGAAGTCTTGATAAACGACTCGACCAGCACCCAAATTCATATGGCCGACTTCAGAGTTACCCATTTGTCCCTCAGGCAACCCAACATCTGTGCCCGAGCCAGAAATTAGTTCGTGCGGCACAGAGCTATAAAGTGAATCCAAAAAGGGCGTTGATGCAAGGGCGATGGCATTGGCATCAGTATCGAGGCGATGACCAAAGCCGTCGAGAATGATCAAGGTTGTTGGTGCGTCGCTCACGAGGGCAGATTCCTAACAAAGAGTTAAGTTTAGCGGTAATCGATCATGGGATAAATATCAGCCGGTGTTAGTGAGACCTGCCATCCAGCGTGTATAATCGCCGGCAGAATGTGAAAAGGTACGATGACATTGCAGCAGGTGTTTGAATTTGTCGGGAATCATCCGATTCTGGTAGGGCTATTTTTCGCGTTACTCGTAGCGCTGATCATAACCGAGCGAAAGAAAGGCGGCGAATCCGTGACGGCCCAGGTGCTCGTTCGCTTGGTCAATAAAGATAATGCCGTTGTGGTCGATTTGCGCGATAAAAATGAGTTTTCAGCGGGCCATATTGCTGGTGCGATCAGTTTGCCTTATGCAAGTTTTGCGACTCGTAGCGATGAACTCAACAATTTTAAGAATCGGCCTGTGGTCTTGGTCTGCAAGATCGGACAGCACTCGAGTGCCATCGGCAGCAAGCTAATGGCGGCAGGCTTTTCAGATGTTAAAAGACTCTCGGGCGGCATGACAGAATGGCTAGGCGCGAATCTGCCGGTGGTCAAGTAGCGATGGTTGAGGTCACCCTATACACAACTCGGTATTGTCCTTTTTGTGTGCGCGCCAAGATGTTGTTAGAGGCCAAGCAAGTGCCTTTTACCGAAGTTGCCGTCGATCATGACCCCGCGGCGCGACAGGTTATGATGCAACGTTCTGGTCGGCATACGGTGCCGCAAATTTGGATCGGGGATGAACATATAGGCGGTTGTGACGAACTGTTTGCCTTAGAGCAAATGGGGCAGCTGAATCAAAAATTAGGAGCAGACAATGAGTGAGTCGAACCAGGGGCAAGAGCCCAAATTTGCGATTCAGCGTGTGTATTTAAAAGACGTATCCTTTGAATCGCCAAGTTCACCAGAGAGTTTCAGGCAGTCGCCAAAACCCTCAGTAAATTTAGACTTAAATGCCAGACATGTTTTGGTTGAGTCGGGTATTTATGAGGTCATTTTGTCGTTGACGCTAACAGCCAAAGACGACAACGATAAAACGTTGTATCTAGCAGAAGTTCAACAAGCCGGTATTTTTGTAATTGATGGATTGGATGAAGCAGGAAAGGATCATATGTTGGCTAGCTTCTGTCCGAGTATATTGTTTCCCTACGCCCGAGAGAATATCGATTCACTGATCGTTAAGGGCAGTTTCCCTCCGCTCATGTTAGCGCCGGTTAATTTTGATGCGCTTTACGAGCAAGCTAAATTAGCCAAAGAACGCCAGGACGCCTCAGTTCAGTAATATTCGAAATTGAATTGTCGTAATGCCTCGAATAAAACAATGGCCGTGGCATTTGAGAGATTGATGGAGCGGCTATCAGGTTGCATGGGAATCGTCAGGGTAGCAGTGAAAATATCAGAGAAGAGTAGGTCTTCTGGTAAACCGCGAGTTTCAGGTCCAAATACAATAAAGTCATTAGCTTCAAAACAAAATTGGTCGTAGCGATGACTGCCCTTGGTGCTTGCAGCGAGCAAACGTGCGTCAGGATTTTTCGACATCAAGGACTGTAAATTGGGGTGTAGCGCCACCGATGCATAGTCTCGATAGTCGAGCGCCGCACGTCTGAGAAGTTTTTCGTCCAGAGAGAAACCTAAAGGTTCGACTAGATGCAGTCGAGCGCCAGTGTTAGCGCATAAGCGCATGATGTTGCCGGTGTTAGGCGGAATTTCGGGCTCGAACAAAACAACATTGAACATGTCACGTAATCTCTTTAGCGAGGCGCTTAATCCTCCGAGGAATCGTGCTCCATGTCCAGTTCTTGCATCTTTCTCGTCAGCGTATTGCGCCCCCAACCCAAGAGAATTGAAGCATCCCGCTTGCGACCCTGGGTGTGCGCGAGCGTGACCTCAATCAGGGCTCGCTCAAATTTGGGAAGCGCTTCTCCCAGCAATCCGGTTTCGGGTAACCCTTGGGCCATCAATTGCGCCTCTGCCCAATGACTAAGTTGTGCGGCCCAATCGCTTTCTTGGCGTGCGGAGCTGGTATTAACAGGCACCAACTCCGGGGGCAGATCGGTAAGATGCACGTCCCGACCAGTTGCCATTACAGTGATCCAACGGCAAAAGTTCTCAAGCTGTCTCACGTTACCGGGCCAGGGTAACTCGGCAAGGTAACGCAGCGTGTCTGGTAATAAAACTTTCGGCTCGTCCTCAAGCTCTTGCGCCGCTGTCTGCAGAAAATGGTCGAGCAGGAGCGGAATGTCTTCTCGTCGATCGGCGAGATTCGGTAAGTGGAGACGAATAACGTTTAAACGATGAAACAAGTCTTCTCTAAATCGGTTCTCCGCTACGAGCGTTTCTAGGTTTTGATGCGTTGCGGCAATGACGCGAACATTGGCGCTTCTTGGTTCGTGGCCGCCGACGCGGTAAAACCGACCGTCTGATAAAACTCGTAGCAACCGGGTTTGGGTTTCCGCTGGCATGTCACCAATTTCGTCCAGAAATAAAGTGCCCCCGTCGGCTTGCTCAAATCGGCCGACTCTAGCCTGATTGGCGCCCGTGAATGCGCCTTTCTCGTGGCCAAAGAGTTCTGATTCAATCAGGTCTTGAGGAATCGCCGCCATGTTAAGCGCGACAAAGGGATTGTCCTTTCTTGGACTGTGCCGGTGTAACGCATGGGCAACGAGTTCTTTGCCCGTGCCAGATTGTCCATTGATCAGCACTGTGACATGAGAGCGGGAGAGACGTCCGATAGCGCGAAATACCTCCTGCATGGCAGGGGCTTTTCCGATGATCTCATTCGGGGGATCATAATCGACGGTTGACTGGGGATCTTTACTTTCAGAAAGATTGGCTAACGCCCGCTTGACCACTGAGACGGCTTCATCAACTTCAAAAGGCTTAGGGATATACTCAAACGCGCCGCCTTGAATTGATGATACGGCACTATCGAGGTCTGAGTGGGCAGTCATGATAATGACCGGTAGGTCAGGACAGGTCTGTTTGATTTCAGCCAGCATCGCTAATCCATCCATGCCATGCATACGGATGTCACTGACGATGACTTCGGGTTTTTCGTCCTGGAAACGCGCTAATAGTGATTCAGCGGACTCAAAGCATGTTACCTGCAGCCCTTCCTTTGACAAGGCTTTGTCCAGTACCCAGCGGATGGACTTCTCATCATCGGCCACCCAGATGGTGTTTCCAATGCTCATGACGGTGCAATCTCCAGAGGAATGATAATGCTGAATTGTGTTCTGCCAGGCTCCGAATTGAACTCAATAATGCCACCATGTCGATGGACAATGGCATGGGCGACACTGAGCCCAAGGCCGGTGCCGTCTGGCCTACCGGTAATCATGGGTAAGAAAAGATTATCTCGGAGTTCCAAAGGAATGCCTGGACCATTGTCGATGATGTCGATTTTAAGGACGTTACGATGAAGCACCGATGCAATGGTAAATCTCCGTTCGGTTCGGGTTACCAGCTTGATGGTGGGGTTGGTAGATTTGCTCAGAGACTGCATAGCGTTTCTAAGAATGTTTAGCAGTGCCTGAAACATAAGATCGGTGTCGATCCAAACGTCTGGGATCGAAGGATCATAGTCTCGGTTCATGCCGATGGTGAAAGGCGCCTCTAGCTCGATTAGCTTGCGAGCTCGCTCAAGAATTTCATGAATGTTTCCAGCCCTAAGCTCAGACGGTTGGTTCGGCCCCAAGAGCCTATCAACAAGGGTTTTTAATCGGTCGGTTTCTTCAATAATAATCGAGGTATATTCTTTGAGTTCCGGAGACTCAAGCTCCTCGTGCAAGAGTTGTGCGGAGCCTCGGATGCCGCCAAGGGGATTCTTAATTTCATGGGCTAGGCCGCGAATCATCTGTTGAGTGCCCTCTTGATGCTCTCGATGTACGTTATCGCGATCGATTCTCAAGTAGCGGTCGAGGGCGATAACTTCAACAATCAGGGCCGCATCGGAAGCCTCTGAAATAGGCGACACTGTAAGATCAACCGTGACGAAATCGCCACTTAAGAGTTCGATCTGGGCTTGCCTTTGAGTGTATGGGCGGCTATCGGCGAGAGCGTCGACTAACAGGGGTTCTAAGAGGCGCCATCCTGGCACCAAGGAAGAAAGTCGTTTCTGAAGGGCGCGTTTCTCTGAAAGTTCAAAAAGGCTTTCAGCAGACTGATTGAGTTGCAGCAGATTGAGATCCTGATCGAGGATCAGCACGGAAGTTGTGAGATTATCGAAGGCGGTATCTGACATGAGCGTTCGTTCAATGACGTTCTGAGATTGATAGGTCTGGTTCATAGCCAGTGCATTTGCAAAATCCGCACCAGTATTCGAAGGGCTGGGAGTTCCAGTTTGCGAGGGTCTTCTGGTTTAAGCGCAATGATACCGCACCATAATGGTGCGATCTAGAGTTTACCCTGCCTATCGAGGGATAAATCGTCGGACGTCTAATTTCAGTGCCGGAGACTCACTAAGAATTGCTCCGCTATCTTGGTCGATCACCACCAATCTAAACGTCTGGACACCTCGCTCGACCCCTTGAACTACGGTTTGTCCCGGCGTCGCTAAGGCATCGATGGTTTGATCAGCAGATTGGATTTTTAATTGGTGTCGAGGAAATAACCGCGGCTCAACTTGAGCGATAAAAGTGAGTTGTCCCCCGGTCGCCTGAACCCTTTCACTGCCTTTTAGGCTCTGCAAGGATAACCGGTAGTTAGGTGCGCTATCTTCCGCCAGGGGCAGCCCAGTAGGCGCAAGCATAAGCATGAAAAGACACAGCACCGCGTAAAACCGCATAGGCCTATTCCCGAGATAGCGTCAGTAAACGTTATAAAAATTATCGCCTCAAGGAAAGTGCTTTCCTGCAAAGGCATGCAGTGGGGTAGGATGCCGCGAGCGCCTTGTTGGCGCTCGCTATTGGCATTAAAGGTTAGCTTAACGCTTCCTTGGTTGTCTTGATGATAGCCGCCGCGACCTTGTAAGGATCTGCATTAGAGGCTGTTCTTCGATCTTCGAGACGGCCTTTCCAACCGTCCGTCACGGTGCTGACAGGAATCCGGATGCTGGCACCTCGATCAGACACGCCGTAACTGAACTGATCGATGGACTGAGTCTCATGCTTACCTGTTAATCGCTGATCATTCTCCGCGCCGTAAACGCTCATATGACGCTCGATATTGCGGCCGAAGTTCTCGCAGATTTTGGTGAAGACTGCTTCATCACCGTTGTCGCGCATTGCGCCGTTAGAGAAGTTCGCGTGCATGCCAGACCCGTTCCAGTCAGTATCCCCGAGAGGTTTGGGATGATAATTGATGGCGTAGCCGTACTTTTCGCCGGTTCTTTCGAGCAAGTAGCGTGCAAGCCAAATCTGATCACCTGCTTCATGAGCGCCTTTGGCGAAGATCTGGAATTCCCATTGCCCTGCGGCAACCTCGGCGTTAATGCCTTCCACATTTAAGCCCGCCTCGAGACACAGGTCTAAGTGCTCTTCTACGCAATCCCTACCATAGGTGTTTTTACCACCTACACTGCAGTAGTAGGGCCCTTGCGGCGCAGGGAAGCCTCCCATTGGAAAACCGGGAGGTAGATCGGTGGTGATATCCCACAGGAAGTATTCTTGCTCGAACCCGAACCAAAAATCTGCATCATCGTCATCGATGGTGGCCCGTCCATTTGACTCATGAGGACTGCCATCTGGGTTGAGGACCTCAGTCATGACCAGATAGCCATTGTTACGGTCAGGATCTGGAATAATTGCGACGGGCTTTAGCAAGCAGTCGGAGCTCCCGCCTTCGGCCTGTTGAGTTGAGCTCCCGTCAAATACCCACATGGGACAATCTTCGAGCTTGCCAGAGAAATCGGTTCTAACCATTGTTTTACTGCGTAGGCTTTGGGTTGGCTGATAACCATCTAGCCAGATGTATTCGAGTTTTGACTTCATAAGTAGTGCTGCTCCTTCTTTTTGACAATACAAAGGTCGAGTTGAGATTACGGTCCGCCGTCAGAATCGGGTCGAGGAGACGGTCAAGTTGTCCGGAGAACCCTGCAACGCTAGTAGAGAGCAAAGAGCATGCCATAAGCCAACGAATAGTAACTCATTGAATACCCTCATAATTACGGGCATTTTGGCGACGCGGGTAACGGTATTTGCACTAATATAGAGCAAAATTTAGCGATTTTGATCAATTTTGGTGCGCACATCTTCTGCCGGGCGGTTTCTCCTCGGAAACCGCTCAGAACGATGAAGAAAAGTCGCAAGGATCGAGTATTTGAGTATAATCCCGCTCCTTCGGCTTAGGCCCCAAGTTGGACGCACCCCTCAATGTCAGAAAAAATGCGAAACATAGCGATTATTGCGCACGTAGACCATGGCAAAACCACCCTGATCGATAAGTTACTGTCTCAGGCTGGTGCATTAGCTCGGGGCGACGAGAGCGGTGAACGGCTGATGGACTCAAATGACCTTGAAAAAGAACGGGGCATTACAATTTTGGCCAAGAACACGGCTCTAGATTGGCGCGGCACGAGGATCAATATCGTTGATACCCCAGGGCACGCCGATTTTGGTGGTGAGGTTGAACGCATTTTGTCCATGGTAGATTCTGTGCTGTTGCTGGTAGATGCCGTTGATGGGCCCATGCCGCAAACTCGGTTTGTTACGCAAAAAGCTTTCAGTAATCATCTCAACCCTATCTTGATGGTAAACAAAGTGGATCGAGAGGGCGCCCGCCCTGATTGGGTGGTTGATGAAGTGTTCGAACTGTTTGATCGGTTAGGCGCGAATGATACCCAGTTGGATTTTCCGGTTGTTGTGGGGTCAGCGATTCAAGGCGTAGCAGGGCCTAGCGCTGATGCCTTGGGTGACAATTTGGACTATCTTCTAGACCTGATTGTTGATCACGTGCCGCCGCCAAAAGTGGTCACAGGTGGCGGGCTTCAGATGCAAATCAGTGCTCTAGATTATAACAGTTATGTCGGACTCATTGGTTTAGGCCGAATCTCAAGGGGTTCGGTTAAGCGTGGTCAAAGTGTCGCTGTCGTAGATTCAGAGGGACGCATCAAGAAAGCTAAGATCCTTCAGGTCATGGGTTTCTCAGGTTTAAATCGTGTAGAGGTACCTTCTGCCTCGGCCGGAGATATTGTTTGTGTCTGTGGAATCGACGATCTTAAGATTTCAGACACAATATGTGATGTCGATCAGCCTGAAGCGCTGCCAGCGCTTGTCGTAGATGAGCCAACAATCTCGATGACTTTTCAAGTCAATACGTCGCCTTTTGCCGGTCGAGATGGTAAATATGTCACCAGCCGAAACCTGAAGGATCGTCTCGAGCTAGAGCTCCAATATAATGTCGCGCTTCGAGTTGAACCGGGCGATAGCGCGGACAAATTTGTTGTATCTGGTCGAGGCGAATTACATCTTGGTGTGTTAATCGAAACGATGCGTCGGGAAGGTTATGAGCTAGGGGTGTCTAGACCTGAGGTAATCTTGAAAGAAATCGAGGGCGTTATTCAGGAGCCCTACGAAAATCTAAGCATCGATGTTGATCAGCAGCATCAAGGCGCGGTAATGGAAGTGATTGGCCAACGTAAGGGCACACTCGCTAACATGGTGCCAGATCCCAAAGGTCGAGTGCGGCTCGATTTCGTTATTCCAACTCGGGGTCTCATCGGATTTCGATCAGAGTTTATGACGTTGACGTCTGGTGGCGGCATCATGAGCAGTGTGTTCTCGCATTATGGCGAGCATCTCGGAGTTGATCTCAACCGTCGGCGTAATGGCGTATTAGTGTCTATGGTCAGTGGCAAGAGCTTGGGTTTCAGTTTGTTCAATTTGCAGCCTCGTGGTCGTTTGTTCATCCACCCTAATGAAGAAATCTATGAGGGGATGATTATAGGCCTGCATTCTCGGGGTAATGACCTGCCCGTGAATCCGATTAAAGGTAAACAATTGACCAACATTCGAGCTGCCGGTACTGATGAGAATATTGTGTTAACGCCGCCAGTGCAGTTTACCTTAGAGCAAGCGGTTGAATTTATAGACGAGGATGAGTTGGTTGAAATTACGCCAAACCACATCCGGATTCGAAAAAAGCTGCTCACCGAAAACGAACGAAAACGTGCCTCTCGGGTACGCGAGGTCTAGTGTGTGCTAACGCTTTATCCGGAAATAAAGCCGTATGCTCGATACAAGATGCCCGTGGATGCCATCCATGAACTGTACGTTGATGAAAGCGGCAACAAGGATGGCATACCGGTAATCTTTGTTCACGGAGGGCCAGGCACTGGTTGTGACTTTGATAGTCGACGTTATTTTAATCCGGCGCGTTACCGAATCGTCCTAATCGATCAGCGGGGGGCAGGCCGCTCCACGCCTTCTGGCAGTCTGCAAAATAATACGTTGCCGGATTTGGTTGAAGATCTTCTGAAACTGCAAAGATTCCTAGGGATAGAGAAATCGCTGGTGTTCGCTGGCGGTTTCGGCAGCACAGTGGCGCTGGCTTTTGCCATCAAATTCCCTGAGCGCTTGCTGGGGCTCATATTGAAGGGAATTTTTCTAGGCCGCCAAACGGATATCGATTGGATCTATCGGTTGGGCGCTTCGCAATTTTTCCCCGATGCTTGGCGAGATTTTATCGCGCCGCTTCCGGATGGCTTTAAGGAGGACCCTTGTTTAGGTTATAGCCAACTCATGCGCTCGAGTAACGAGCTGGAGCGCACGGCTGCTGCCAAGGCTTGGTCTTTATGGGAGGCTCGCTGCAGTAATCTTCGAACGCATCAACGACTGATCGACTATTACAGCGCACCTCAGCGAGCCCTCTTAAAGTGTATTATCGGCACCCACTACATGGTCAATGGTTGCTTCTTATCACCCAATGAATTGCTTCTAAATATTCATGCCCTGAAGGAGATCCCTGGGATCCTTGTGCAAGGACGTTTTGATGTGTTGACGCCGATGGTCAACGCCCAGTTGCTGTCGGAGCGCTGGCCCAATAGTGAATTGATGGTGGTTCGAGAAGCGGGTCACGGCGCAAATGACAGTGCAATGATTGACGCGCTGATTCGGGCGACGACAACGTTTGCAGAGCGCTTGGAGCCCCGGCTTGGTATTCGCTCATGAAAGCGCTGATTCAAAGAGTCCTACAAGCAGAGGTTCGCATAGACGGCGCTATTCAAGGGAGCATTGGCCCAGGATTGCTGGTGTTTTTAGGGGTGGAGCGTGACGACAACGAAGCCATAGCAGATCGACTCTTGCAACGGGTCGTCCGTTATCGGGTATTTTCCGATGATGACGGGCATATGAATTTGAACGTCCTAGATATCGAGGGCAGCTTGTTGGTAGTCTCTCAATTTACCTTGGCAGCAGATACTCAAAAGGGGCTCCGCCCATCTTTTTCAGCAGCAATGTCGCCAGCAGAAGCTGAACCTTTGTACGATTACTTCGTTCGAGAGACAGCGCAATACGTTCCGGTTCAGCAGGGCAAATTTGGTGCCGACATGGCGGTGAGTTTGATTAATGATGGGCCCGTCACATTTTTGTTAGCGGTGTCGTGATGAGGGCTGATATCCCGTAACGAGCAATATCATTTAGCTTCCATCCTCATCAGCCTCTGAGCTGGGGATCAATGCACTAAATAGTATCCCTGCCTCAAAGAGTAACCACATTGGAATCGCAAGTAGTATCTGAGATACCACATCCGGCGGCGTCAGTAACATACCGACAAAGAAGCAGCCCACAATAACGAATGCGCGCTTTGCCTTAAGCGCCTCGGTGCTGGTCGCGCCAGTCCATATTAATAAGACTGTCGCGATCGGAATTTCAAAGGCAATGCCAAAGGCAAAAAAGAGCTTGAGCACGAAATCTAAATATCGATTGATGTCAGTCATGATCGTCACGCCCTCGGGCGCGATACTGGTAAAGAAGGCAAAGATGAGAGGGAACACCACAAAATACGCAAAAGCCATCCCTAAGTAGAACAGAAGAATGCTCGAAATTAACAAAGGACCTGCAATCCGTTTTTCATTAGCGTAGAGGCCAGGGGCTACAAAGGCCCAGAGCTGATGGAGAATCACTGGGATTGCCAAAAAGATCGATAAAACGAGAGAGAGTTTAAATGGTGTTAAGAAAGGTGACGCGACCTCAGTTGCAATCATGCTCGAACCCTCAGGTAAAAAGGCCTTAAGCGGTGCGGCAACGTAGCCATAGATCTCATTGGCGAAGAAAAACATTGGGATAAATATGACGGCAACGGCGGCCACACTTTTGAGTAACCGGCTCCTTAATTCGATCAAATGTTCGACGAGTGGTTGGCCTTGCTCGTCGTCTTCATGATGACTAGTTGCGGTCATGAGGAGGTCTTTCTGAGGTGTTTTCCTGCCCTGTTGATTGAAAGGCCTGGTCTTGCGCTTTCACAAGGCTGCTAGCCTCTCGAGCGGTATCAGCAATCGCGGCTTTGGATTTTTCAATTTCTTTTAAGATCGCTTCATTGTGCAATTGTTGTTTGATCTCGTCAGCGCCAATACCGTGCTCTATTTCACGCCGCAGTTCATTAAAGCCGCGTTTTAATCGACCAAACCAAAGGGCTAGGGTGCGCAAAGTCGAAGGAAGTTGCTCCGGGCCAATGACAATGAGGCTAACGATGGCGATGATCACTAGCTCAGGGAAACCGATGTCGATCATAGGTTAGGAAGCGTCTTTTTCGGACGTCTCAGGTTTTGCCTCTTTAGTCTCAACGGCGTTTTGTTTGTCTTCTTCTGTAACTGCGCTGCGGAAACCCCGAATAGCGGAGCCAAGGTCGCTGCCGAAATTTTTCAGTTTTTTACTGCCAAATACCAGTAGCACAATGGCCAGCAGGATAATGAGTTCAGTTGGACCGGGCATGGTTTACTCCGAATGGGTTAAGGATCTAGCCTGCTTCTCTTCAATCCCAGAGATACCTTCTCTGCGGTTTAATTCTTCAAACACAGCCTGTGGCGTTAAGTCATTATGCGCCAACAAAACCAAGGAGTGAAACCAAAGATCAGCCATCTCAGAGACAATAGCCTCAGGGAGGCCGTCAGCTTGGTAATTCTTGGCCGCAAGAATCAGCTCAAGAGATTCTTCTCCAATTTTTTCGAGAATCTTATCCAACCCTGCATGATGCAAGCTGGCAACATAGGAAGTCGTCGGATCGGCATCTTTTCGATCTTGGATCGTTGTAAAAAGCCTGCTGACAATCGTATCAGTCATTCGGGGTACATCTCCGCTGGATCTTTAAGGACAGGGGCGGTATCAACCCAGGCACCATCAATCAGTTGCCGATAAAAACAGGTTGCCCGGCCTGTGTGGCAAGCGATGCCGCCGGACTGGACGACTCGCCAAGTTAATACGTCGCCATCACAGTCAAGGTGAATGCTTTTAATGGTTTGGTTATGCCCTGAGGATTCTCCTTTTTGCCAAAGCCGTTGCCGAGACCGCGAGAAATAATGCGCAAACCCAGTTTTCAGGCTTTGAACAAAGGCTTCCTCGTTGATCCAAGCGACCATCAGCACTGCATCATTAAGATCGTTAATAGCAATGGCTGGCATTAAGCCCTCATCATTAAAATTAAGTTCATCGAGTGCTGCATTAATCATTGTTGGTTTCCTTGCTACGTGCAACGAGAAAAACACCAACGCCTATGATACCCAACCCTAGGATTAACATGCCAATGGAGATCGTCACGTCCATGAGCTTAAGGGCGTAGCCTGTAATTAGAGGTAAGGCCATGATCATAAAGCCATCTCGCCGTCGCTGGCGGGCAAGCTGCTTGGTCAACGCGTTCTCGAGCGTATTGAGGGCTTTACTCTGGGTGACTTGGGCTTTGCTTAATTGCTCAATGCGTCTAGAGGCTAATAAAAGGTTCTTGGGTAAATCCGGAAGTTCATGTAGCAGCTCGGGTCCTAACAGCAAAAGGTCTTGAACGACTCTCTTAGGGGAAAGGCGATCTTTCCGCCAAGTTTGCATGAAAGGCGCGGCGGTTTGCCACAAATCGAGATCGCCATATAAATGTCTGCCAATACCTTCGATGTTTAATAATGTCTTTTGAAGAAGCACGAGCTGCGGTTGAACCTCCATATTGAACTGTCGAGCAGCACTGAATAGCTCGACGAGCAGTTTCCCAAAGGCAATATCTGACATGGTTTTGCCAAAGAGCGGCGCGCAGGTATCTCGAATTACCCGTTCAAAGGCATTGATATCGGTGTAGGCAGGTACCCAGCCGCTTTCAACATGCGCTTCGGCGATATCTCGGTAGTCCTCGTTAAAAAAGCTGATCAGATTGCGACCGAGGTAATTTCGGTCTTGGCGCGTCAGGCTGCCAATAATGGCGCAATCTAGAGCGATGTAAGTGGGGTCTTTGGGATCACTGGCATCGATTAAAATATTGCCTGGGTGCATATCCGCGTGAAAGAAATTGTCGATAAAGACCTGTGTGAAAAAAATCTCAACGCCAAGATTCGCGAGACGCTCAAGGTCAACATTAGCCTCGATCAGTTCGTGGCGATTGCCAATTCCGATGCCAAACACCTGTTCCATGACGATGACGTTTTCGCGGGTATATTGCGGGTGAATTTTCGGCACATAAAGTTTTCCTCTAGGTAGCCAATACTCACGCAATTTTTTTGCGTTGTCGGCCTCTTGGATAAAATCGAGTTCTCCAAGAATGATGGCGCGATAATCTCTCAAGACTTCAAAAAGGTGTAGTCGCCGAGATGCCTGAAAGGTCCGCTCGATGAGGCTGGCGATGCTCTCTAGCATCGCTAAATCAGCGAGTACATCTTGCTCTATGTTGGGCCGTTTGAGTTTGATGACAACCGCTTGGCCATCGAGTAATTGCGCACTGTGAACCTGCGCAATCGATGCAGAGGCAATAGGGGTTTGGTTAACGTGGCTAAAGTGGTCTTTGATAGGAGCGCCGAGGGCCTGTTCGAGAAGGCTCATGGCTAGGTCGGTATCAAATGCGCCAACCTGATCTTGTAATGTTGCTAGCGCATCCGCAACGCGCTCGGGAAGCAGGTCTCGCCGAGTCGATAACAACTGCCCTAATTTGATAAAGGCTGGACCGAGTTCGGTAAGGGCTGAGACGAGATCGGTACCAAGATTTTGGCTCGGTGGCGGTTTAAGAAGAAGCGGCAAACGGATAAATTTAAGCCAAAATGGTGATGTAAGTCCTAAATCAGCGAGGCGATCCAGGCGATACTTCATGAAAATCTTCAGGAGCCGTAGCAGACGTCGATACGATAACCGCAGAGGGTTCATTCCATACTCTTTGTTGCCGGCTCCGGGGAATTGGGCAGCGGCGCTTCACCGTAATGCAAGGCGGCGACGCCGCCGAGTAGATTATCAAAACCCACGCCAACGAAACCCGCTTCCCGCATCATTCCAGCGAGGGTTTCTTGATCTGGGTGCATGGCGATGGATTCGACCAAATATTGATAAGGCGCGGCATCGCCCGTGATCCATTGACCGAGCTTTGGCCAGATTGTGGAAAATTTCTGATACGCCGGCACTAGGGCGGGATGGGCCAGAGTTGAAAATTCCAGGATTACGGCCCTGCAGCCAGGTTTTAGGGCTTTGCGCATGGCTTTGAGCGCAACCTCTTTACGCGTCACATTGCGAAGTCCGAAACCAATGATGATGGCATCAAGGCTTTGGTCTGCGAGCGGCAGCTGCTCGGCGTCTCCGATGGTGAAACTTACGGATTGATAACCTCGGTCAAGCAGTCGGTCGCGACCGACGCGGATCATCTCAGGGTTGATATCGCAAAGTATCACCGTGCCCTCGCGGCCAACCCGGTCAGCAAGTAGCCGGGACAGATCCCCAGTGCCGCCTGCAAGATCCAGCACGGTATGGCCTTTCTTCGCCCGAGTCAGCTCTACTGCCATGCGTTTCATGAGGCGATGACTACCAAGAGACATCAGGTCGTTCATGGTGTCATATTGATTGGCAACCTTCCTAAACACATCCGCAACGCGATCAGCTTTCTCCGATAGAGGCACCTCTTGAAAGCCAAAGTGTGTGTGTTCTTCAGACATACCGAATTACCCAAGCGTAGTGGTGAGATTGTACACCTTTAAATCCATCCGGGGGTTAAGACAGTGCCAGCACGACTGGGTCTCGAGAACCGCCACTTTGTGCGAGTGCGGCTAAATACGTTTGCCAATACGTGTCGCGGTTGATTGCAAGCTCCCGGAGATAGTCCCAACTATAAATGCCCGAATTATGATCATCGGAGAATTCTATTCGAATGGCATAATGCCCTTGGGGAATGATGTTTCGGAAGGAGACCAATCGCTTACCAACCTGGAGCGTGGCCTGCCCTGGTCCATGTCCCTGAACTTCCGCAGAAGGTGAATGAACGCGTAAAAACTCAGCGCTCAGGACAAAAGCCTCTTCCGGGTATAGCAGTTCGAGCAGCGCTGATTGACGATGGACTTTGATTTCTATGGGCTGCACGGTCTACTTGCCTTGAGCTACAGGATATAACGGCTGAGGTCGCTGTCAGCCGCAAGATCGGCTAATCGGGTTTTCACAAATTCGGCATCAATGGTGATGGCGCCACCTTCGGCGCACCCATGATATTCGCCGCCCTCGAAAGAAATGTCCTCGAGCAGTCGCTCCATGACGGTATGCAGTCTTCTAGCGCCGATATTTTCAATGCGCTCGTTGACCTGCCAGGCAATGGTAGCGATTTCGTGAATGCTGTCATCGGTAAATGTTAAGTTGACGGATTCAGTTCGTAATAAGTGCTGGTACTGCTCAATGATGCAATAATCCGGTTCGCGAAGAATGCGTTCAAAGTCGTGGACGGTGAGCGCGTTTAACTCGACTCGTATCGGCAGTCGGCCTTGCATCTCTGGAATCAAGTCCGAGGGTTGGCTCAAATGGAAGGCGCCTGAGGCAATAAACAAAATGTGGTCGGTACGTACGATGCCGAATTTCGTCGAAACATTGGAGCCCTCGATCAAAGGTAACAGGTCTCGCTGCACGCCTTCGCGGGAGACGTCGCCGCCGGTGTGGGCGGCGCTTTTGGCGATTTTATCGATCTCGTCAATGAACACGATGCCTGTTTGTTCCACTGCCTCGACGGTTTGGCTCTTAAGCTCGTCATCATCGACTAGACGGCTAGCCTCCTCGTCTTGAAGCGCTTTGAGTGCTGCTTTGACCGACATTCTTTGGCGCTTTTTTTGATCAGCTGCTAAATTCGAGAACATGTTTTGAATCTGGCTCGTCATATCTTCCATGCCGGGTGGCGCCATAATCTCGACGCCCACCTTTGGCGGTTGTACCTCAATCTCGATGTCTCGATCGTCCAGGCTGCCTTCGCGTAGTTTTTTTCGAAGCAGCTGCCGGGTCGAGGATTCGCTATGCTCAGCGTCGTCGCTATCCCTGGCCACTGGCAGAAGCGCATCAAGCACCCGTGATTCAGCGGCATCTAATGCTCGAGGTTTAGCAGCATTGATTTGGCGATCCCTAAGCATTTTATAAGCAGACTCAGTCAAATCTCGAATAATCGATTCTACGTCTCGACCGACATAGCCAACTTCGGTGAACTTGGTTGCTTCAACTTTGATAAATGGCGCATTGGCCAGACGTGCTAGGCGCCGAGCAATTTCAGTTTTACCAACACCGGTCGGCCCAATCATCAGAATATTTTTCGGAGAGATTTCTTGCATCACGTCCTGAGGGAGTTGTTGCCGCCGCCAACGATTGCGTAGGGCTATGGCGACAGCACGTTTGGCGTCCTCTTGCCCAATAATGTGCTTACCAAGTTCGTGAACGATTTCTCGAGGGGTCATGGCGGTCATAAATGGATCCGATGGTTTAGGTACGAGGAAGAGATTCTATGGTGAGGTTTGCATTAGTGTAGATGCAAATGTCAGCGGCTATTATGAGACTTTTTCGTACGATCTCCTCTGCCCCTAACTCGGAGTATTGCAGCAGTCCAGTAGCTGCCGCTTTGGCGTATTGTCCACCAGAGCCGATCGCCATGATACCGTCGCTGGGTTCGATGACGTCTCCTGTACCGGTAATGGTTAAGGAATTTTCTAGATCAGCAACTAACAGGAGCGCTTCTAACCGCCTCAAGGCGCGATCACTTCGCCAGTCTTTAGCGAGCTCTACCGCCGCGCGAACCAAATGCCCTTGATGTTTCTGTAATTGTGATTCGAACCTTTCGAATAAGGTGAAGGCATCGGCCGTACCCCCGGCAAAGCCAGCGATGACTTGACCATTGTGAAGACGTCGAACCTTCTTGGCGTTGCCTTTCATCACGGTATCGCCTTGCGTGACTTGCCCGTCGCCACCGATGACAACTTGATCGCCACGTCGAACGCACAATATGGTCGTACCCCTTAATTGCTGCAAAAGATGGTCCCCCTCTAATGAATGAATCAGCCGTTCTTCGACGGTAGAAGTAGATACGCGCTGGCTGATATTATAGACCGAGCTTACCAGTTAGGGCTGATTCGCAATCGGAATTGACTCAAAATCATTGGTCGCCAGTAGCATTTGAACGCGATTCAGGTCAGTCTCAGAGGAAACTGGGCCCACCAAGACGCGGTACCAGGTTTTCTCGTCAATGATCTTTGGTTCAACAAATGCTGGCAGTCCGAGTAATAGCAAAGCAGCTCGGCGTTCGTCAGCATCTCGGGGTGAGCCAAAAGAGCCGGTCTGCAGATGATATATCGATGGCGCTGCCTCTGGATCCCTCGCGCTTTGGTAGCCGCTCACGGTTGCCACCTCAGCCTTAGGAAACAGATCGTAAAAGGACCAATCGATGGTGTCGAGGTCAGGTTCGCTGACTCCGGGATCTGGAGAGATAACCGCATTAACGGTAGGTGTCGCGGCCTCCTGATCGGGCAACCAAACCAACAATCCAACCAAGGTCACGCCAGATAGGAGCCCGAGTAGGAAGCCAGAAGCAAAACTGCTCGGTAGACGTCGTTTTTTTTGAGCGGGTGCCATGGCGCTAGTGTAAAAGAAGCAAAGCCGGTTTGCACAAGTTACTTGCGGCTCCCGCCCGGATCCTCTGGGCCTTAAGGGGACCAAGAAAAAGGTCTGTAGGTTGACGTTGCGCTTTGGTAGGTTGTCGTTGCGTTTTGAAAGCAACAAGCATCAGAAAAAATCTGCAGGGTCGACATCAATCGACCATCGAATAGTCCTTGGTGCCGCTTGGGTTAAGGCGACTTGTAGCTGTTGGAGAACTTTATGACGGGCTTGCCGGGACGAAGCGCTGATTAACAACTGCGACCGATGCCAGCCCGCTCGTTTGGCCATTGCTGGACTGGTAGGCCCGAGGATTTCTGTTTGGCGCTCTGCCCTCACTAGACGTTGTACACGTTGCAAAAGCTGATCAGCTAACCCAGGCGTTTTGGCATCAGCTCGGATGAGACCATGGTGCGCGAAGGGTGGTAGTTCATAGCGAGATCGATCCGCAAGCATTTGTTTGGCATAGGTTAGGTAGTCTTGATCGATGAGCGCGTTCAGTCCGGGTAAGTCCGGCATACGACTACTTAGGTAAACCTTGCCCGCCAGCTCATCGCGGCCGCTGCGACCTCCGGTTTGAATGATTAATTGGGCGGTGCGCTCGACGGCTTTAAAGTCAGCACTGAGAAACCCTTGATCGATATCCAACACGACTGCCAGTGTTACAAGCGGGAAATGATGGCCTTTGGCGATGAGCTGAGTCCCAATGAGAATGCAGGGTTCACCCCCTTGAAGCTTTGCTAAAGCCCTATCTAAGCTCAACCGGTCTTTAATGTTGTCGCTATCAATGCGCACGATTGGGAAATCCGGGAAAGCCGTTTGAAAAGTGGTTTCAAGTCGTTGGGTGCCATCACCAACTGGCGTCAAGGTAACGTGTGAGCAATTAGGACAGTGTGTCGGTATGGGGTGTGATGCGCCACAGTGATGGCACTTTAAACCGGTTTGTTGGCGATGAACGGTCAGACGAGCATCGCAAGCCTGGCATTCGGCAATCCAGCGACATTCGGTGCAAAACAGGACAGGTGCATAGCCTCGTCGATTGCGCATCACAAGGACTTGCTCCCCCCGTTCAAGAGTCTCTCGGATTTCTGTGAACAGGGCTTGATTGGGCAGAGGGTCTGACTGGTTGGGCGGCATCGGTAGCATTTGGTACCGCTCGCGTTTAGCCCCGTTGGCTCGATCCAGAAGCTTAAGTAACTGGTATTTTCCTGCTTCAGCGTTGGCAATCGATTCGAGCGACGGGGTTGCCGATCCCAGCACCACAGGAATGCCCTCATTAGCGGCGCGCACCGTCGCTAGATCTCGAGCAGAGTAATGAAAGCCGTCCTGTTGTTTGTAGGAGGTATCGTGCTCTTCGTCCACAATGATGATGCCGATGCTGGCCATTGGCGTAAATATGGCTGATCTTGTGCCGATGATAATTTTGGTGCCGCCGGATCGAGCAGCTTGCCATTGCCGGTTACGTTCAGCGGCCGTCATCCCAGAATGAAGCGCGCCAACCCGACAGTCAAACCTGTCCTGAAAACGGTCAACTGTCTGGGGCGTTAAAGCAATTTCTGGCACCAAAATCAGAGCCTGCTTCCCGGTCCTTAGGACTTGATCAATGAGCCTTAGATAGACTTCGGTTTTGCCACTACCGGTGACGCCGTAGAGCAGGTAGGTCATAGGTTGGTCGAGCTCGACTGCCGCGATCGCTTGTCTTTGGGCTTCAGTTAAAGAAATTGCTGCTTTGAAATGATGAGGAGCGTCATTGGCTGGTACGTCTTTTACTGAGCGCCAGCAAGCCCAGTTTTTTTGGATCAGTCCTCGGATAACCGCGGCTGAATAGCCGGCTTGAGTTAGGTCAGCTCGAGACATCGGCTCAGATGATTGGAGTCTGGTGAGCAACTGAGCCTGTTTAGGGGCCCGAGGCAAATTCCCAACTTTAGCCATTTGAATACCCAGCTCGGTTAGGGTCAGCCGTTCGGTGGCAGCCTCGAGTGCACCGCCGTGCTTGATTTTGCTGGGTAAGGCCGCAGAAAAAACCTCGCCAATTGGATGAAAATAATAATTTGATGCCCAGATCAGCAGGTTCAATAGCGCTTGATCGAAGACTGGCTCGGCATCAAGGATGGCATCGATGGGTTTAAGCTTTGCTGCAGGTGTCACTGGGTCATCGCAAAGACTAATGACGACGCCTGTTAATCTTCGGCGAGCGAACGTAACCGAGACGCGAATCCCAGGTTTTAGGGGTAAAGGGCTCGCATACTCGAAAGTGCCGGGCAAGGGTACCGGAATCGCGATGTTATAGATGGTGGAATTGCTCATGCAGTCCTGTCGCTTAGTTGACTTGGCGTATCAGCATTCGTAATTAAACAAGGCTCGGGTCAATGTAACATGGCTTGCTTCTCTCAATTTCTCTGCTATTATTGGCGCCTTTTTGCGAATAGCACGCTAGGTAAAGTTCATGAAAGCCGATACGCACCCCCAATATGACGCGATAAAAGCAACCTGCAGCTGCGGGAATGTTATCGAGACAAAATCAACAATATGCGAAGACATTTCAATCGAAGTGTGCTCCCAGTGCCACCCTTTTTACACGGGTAAGCAAAAAACCATCGATTCAGCGGGTCGAATCGATCGCTTTAACAAGCGATTCCGTCGCGGCGCAAGCAGCTAGCGATAGTCCAGAGGCCGGCGTTTTGCGTTGCTGTCTTCAAGCTGGTGACGCAAGGGTTCCAGCACTCACAATCGCGCCTAAAAAATGTCCTGATAGTCAGTCGCTTGCTGATTAACGTCTTTTTTCGTTAACGGCGCCGGCGCGAACTCTTGTCTAAAGTACTCGAAAACCCCTCGCTCGTCAGATGAGCTGGTGCGCTCGCCTGTATCGGGGTCTATTTTTACGGAAACAATGCCTTGGGGAAGCGGTTTGGGGCGGGCGGATATGGGTGGCAAGGCACGTTTGGCAAATTCTATCCAGGTTTCTGTCGGCACGGTCGAGCCCCATTCACGATTACCGACCGGCGCGTTGCTCGAAAACCCTGCCCATGCGGTGGCCGCAACCGCCTCGGTATAACCAGAAAACCAGATATCGGCATCATTGGTGGTGCCGGTTTTACCCATGACATCTGAGCGATTGAGTGCTTTAAAGACTTTTCTGCCGGTGCCTCGCTGGATCGTGTCTTTGAGAATGCTATTTAGAATAAACGCCACCCGCGGCTCAACAACCTGAGGACCGGGTGTGCCGCACTGATAGCCGCAACTGGCTTGCTCGAAAGGAATGTTTTCATCGGTATTGATGGAGCGTACTTCTTGAATCATAAAAGGGGTAATGGCGCGGCCACCATTGGCTAAAATGGCATAACCCGTCGCGACCTCCAAAGGGGTTAATGCGATGGTGCCACCCCCGAAGGCGAGTTGTACATCGCGCGGGAAGTCGTCGGTCGCAAACCCAAATCGTTTTACATAGTCGATCGCATTGTCGGCACCATAATCAAGCAAAACCCTGAGGGAGACCAAGTTAATGCTGCGGTAAAGGGCTTCACGCAATCGGATGTTGCCCTGAAAGCCACTCCCTGAGTTTTTTGGTCGATATTTTTCTTCGAGCGCACCTCCGGGCAGAACCACTGGCGCGTCATTGTAGATCGATGCCGCTGTGACGCCTGCCTCCATCGCACCGGCATAGAAAAAAGGTTTAAAGGTCGACCCTGGCTGTCGTCTCGCTTGGGTCGCGTGATTAAATTGATTGAGCGAAAAATCGTAGCCGCCGACCATAGCTCTGACGCCGCCTGTCTCTGGATCAATGGCGACAAACGCACCCTGCAAATGCGGCACTTGACCGAGATTCCAGGCAAGATCCGAGGAGGATCTTTCAACCCGTATGAGATCGCCGATACTCACGATATCATTGGCGCCCTTTGGAACGGGACCCCGCCGGTCTACGGTCAAATAGGGCCTTGCCCAGCGCAGGCCAGACCAATCAATCTCGATAGATTCGCCGAATTTAGTTTGTGCCTTCAGCATTTTTCCATCAATTTCAGTCACGATAGCGGGGACTTGATCACCGATGACGGGGGTATCCTCTAGGGTTTTCATCCAATAGGCCGGTAGGGACGTTCGGTCGCCGGCGAGAAAGGTTTTAGTTCCGGCAATTTGTGTGGCTTCAGGGCCACGGTAGCCGTGCCTGCGATCGTATTCGTTGAGTTTTTGGATGACGCTGGCTTCGGCAGCAGTTTGCATGGTGCTGTCGATCGTAGACTCTACCAATAGCCCCAGTGAGTAGGCCTTATTTCCATAGCCTCGGATGATTTCACTGCGAATCATTTCGGCGGCATAGAGTGCTGGTAGTTCGATATTTCGACCAAAAACCTGAGCGGTAATAGGCGCTTGCCGAGCCTGGTCGTGCTGCGCGCGGGTTATGGATCCTTGTTCGAGCATCCGAGTTAAGATCAAATTCCGTCGGTCCAGCGCTCGCTGAGGGCCATTGATGGGATTGCCAGCTTCCGGTGCCTTTGGAACCCCTGCCAGCATTGCCATTTGAGCGAGGGTTAGCGCCGCTACGGGTTTGTCATAATAGGTTTGAGCCGCCGCCTGGATCCCATAAGCATGCTTACCAAAGGGGATGATGTTGAGATAGAGGGTTAGAATTTCGGGCTTAGTAAGCTCTCTTTCTAGCTTAATAGCCAAAAGCATCTCTTTAAACTTTCGAATAAACCGAATTTCCGATGCACCGGAGACATTTTTCACTAATTGCATTGTGATGGTAGAGGCACCGGTCTTTATGTCACCTGCGTTGACTAGCAGCTGAAAAGTGGCGTTTGCGACGGTAATCAGGTCGATACCGCTGTGCTCAAAAAAGCGCTTGTCTTCGGTATTGAGCAAAGCATTGATGAAGTCTTGGGGTATGTCTTGGTATTCAATGGGGATCAAGCGCTCACCATACTCTTGAATGAGCTTGCCATCGCGACTCACAATTTTCAGGGGCGCTTTGAGGGCAACCTCAGTGAACTCAGAAATCGCTGGAATTTGAGGATTGAGATAGAGATAGGCCGACGCTAATCCCATGACGCCGGCGCTGGCAAAAAGAGCAAAAAGTTGTGTAAGCAGTAACAGCGTGCGTTTCATAGGTTGAGGATCTTATCGCATCGTCTCCAATGGCATGAAACCCGCTCACAATCGTTGATGAATCAGAGCGTTAGTCGTTTAAATGCAGAAGGGATTATGACGCTGAAGGGGGCCTTAGTATAGTTTATTTGCCTATTTTGGGTGATACTGGTTGTTAGACAAGTAGGAGCGGATATAAGCGGCGCTCATTTAGGTCAAAGGTAGCTATGATGAAATGGTTCAAAAGTCGCGCGCAAAGCCTAGTCGGGCTAGACATTAGTGCGACTGCGATCAAGCTCTTGGAATTAAGTCGAGATGACGAAGGCTACATGGTCGAGAGCTATGGTGTTGAGCCGCTGCCAGAAAACACCCTAGTTGATCAAAATATTGTTGAGTTAGAGGTCGTCTCTGAAGCGATTAAACGGCTTCAGTCGAAAACCGAATCCAAGGCAAAGTTTGCCTCAGTTGCAGTGTCTGGGTCGGCTGTGATTACCAAAATGATTGAAGTACCAGCGACCTTAAATGAATCCCAAATTGAAGAACAGCTGCTGCTTGAGGCAGATCAGTATATTCCCTATCCCCTCGATGAAGTGGCTTTAGACTTCCAGGTACTAGGGTCAAGCGCTCGGTCAGAGGATCTTGTTGATGTGCTTCTTGCCGCTTGCCGCCGCGAACATATTGAGTCACGTGAGGCAGCTATTGAAGGCGCCGGCTTAACCCCCGAAGTGATCGACATAGAAGCCCACTGTGTTCAACGTGCCATCGCTCTAGATTTGGACTTGTTTTCCGAGAAAGCAGAAGGGGAAAGTCCCGACGTCTTAGCGATCTTCGATATTGGCGCACAATTAACGACGCTTTCGGTGGTGCAAGGCTCAGAAGTGCTTTATACCCGAGAGCAAATGTTTGGGGGCAAGCAGTTAACCGACGACATCCAAGCGAAATATGGCTTATCAGCTCAAGAAGCGGGCTATGCCAAGAAATTTGGTGGTTTGCCCGCAGATTACGATTCAGACGTTTTGACACCCTTTAAAGAATCGCTCCTGCAACAGGTTATGCGGTCGCTGCAGTTCTTTTATTCAGCCACCGCTTATAACGATGTAGATCGAATCGTGTTGGCAGGTGGGACCGCAAATATTGACGGACTGGCAGCGTTAATCGCAACGCGATTGGGTACGCCTTGTAGCGTGGCGAATCCTTTTGACAATATGCGTATCGCTGCCTCTGTCGATCAAGAAAGGCTCATGGCTGATGCACCCGCCATGATGATTGCTTGTGGATTGGCCATGCGACAGCTTGATCGATGAACAGCGTGCTAATGAACAGGATCGGATAATCCTATGGTGAAGTTAGCCATTAATCTGCTGCCTTGGCGGCAAAAGCGGCGAGATCGGTTGCAGGCTGAGTTCCTCAAAGGGCTAGGTGTCAGTGCGCTGGTTGCGATCTTAATGTTGGTCGTTGCCTGGCAGTTTTATCAGTCCGAGATAGACAACCAGGTTGCGCGTAATCAGTTTTTGAGTGCTGAAATCGAGGTGCTTGATGGCAAAATTCGAGAAATCAGAGGATTGCAAAAAAAACGCAAAGAACTACTCGATCGAATGCGGGTAATTCAGGAGCTGCAGGGTAATCGCCCGGTGAGCGTGCGCTTGTTTGACGAATTGGCGAGACAATTAACCGACAATGTGTTCTTTGAAAAACTCAGCCTTAAGGGCGAGGGTATTTCAGTTACTGGGGTCGCGAAAGATAATAGCCGTATTTCAAACCAGCTAAGAAATTTCGAGAATTCTGTATGGTTTGCGTCACCCAACGTCACCAGTATTAGTGCCTTACCCCAAGCTGGCCCCGAGGCCAGCCGGTTCTCATTGTCGGTAGAGATCAGTGCGCCAGGGGGGGGTGATGGCTCTTAAAGATACGATTGAGAAGCTTAATAACATCAACCTAAGCGAGCTTGACCTCAACGAGCTCGACCTGAGTAGTGCGGGGCTGTGGCCCGGACCGGTAAAGGTGTTGTGTGGCCTGGTATTGGCGATTGTCTTGCTTGGGGTGGGTTACGTATTTTTAGTGACTGATTTGCAAAATGAGCTTGGCAAGGTTGCCCGAGAAGAAAATGCGCTGAAAACTGATTACGAAGACAAATTTCGTCAAGCGTCGCTTCTAGAAGGGTATCGTCAGCAAGCAAAAGATATGGAAGCCAATTTCCAGATGATTCTGAGCCAACTGCCGTCCGATACCGAAATTCCCGGTTTGATAGACGACATCTCAAATGTTGGCACAAGCAACGGGTTGGTATTCAACAAAATAGATTTGTTGCCGGAAGTCATTCTTGAATTCTATGTGGAAAAGCCCATTCGAATCGAAGTTGTTGGCGGCTATCATGATCTTGGTGCTTTTGTGAGCGACGTTGCCGATCTATCGAGGATTGTGACCTTGCATGATTTTGATATCAGTCCGATCGGCGGACAGGGTGAGGCCGGTAGAATGCTGCGGATGGGCATCACCGCTAAGACCTACCGTTATAAAGACGGAGCCTCAAGGTGATTGCCGCGATAAAATTTTGGCAGCGGCTAGGAGTGGCTGCGATCTTGTTAGGCCTCCTATCTGCCTGCGGTAGCGATGGCAACACGCGAGATCTTCGCGATTTTATGGCAGAGGTAGCAGCTAAACCACAAGGTAGGATTCAACCCTTGCCGGAATTCCAACCTTATGAGCCGTTCAAATACGGTGCGGCTAATTTACGTAGTCCGTTCCAAGCGCCTCTTGAGATGCCCCAGCGAAATGAAGCGGTGCCGCCGTCGCAAATTCGACCGCCTCAGAATCATGTTAAGAGCTATTTAGAAGGTTTTAATCTCTCTGCATTGCAGTTGGTTGGATCCCTTAAAATTCGAGGAGCCTATTACGGGTTGATTCGAGATGCTGATGGGTTGGTACACCAGGTGGGCGTGGGCGCTTATTTGGGAACCCAGTGGGGCAGAATCGAAAACATATCAGAAAATCAACTCGACCTAGTTGAGGTTGTAAGCAATGGAGGCGGTGGTTGGTTGCTTCGCCCGAGAACCATAGAACTCAACGGTGCATCAGAAGGCTAACGTTTCAGGAAAGGTTATGAACGATAAGCACGCGACAATTCACAATACAATTTCTCGCCTAGTCCTATGGGGCACACTCTTGGTGTTGTCGCTGAGTGCTCAGGCGGTCGAGCTGATTGACATCGAATTCTCGTCAGCAGCCGGGGATCGCACCGATATTTTGCTGTCTTTCGATGAGCGGCCACCAGAGCCAAAAGGTTTTGCAATAGCGGAACCCGCTCGTATTTCTCTGGATTTAATGGGTGTTACCAATGGCCTTACAACAAAGTACCACCCTTTAGGTTCAGGGACTGCTAAAAACGTCACAGTGCTCGAGACGGATGATCGAACCCGAATTATCGTTGCTTTGTCTGAGTTGGTTGGCTACTCAACCAGCGTGCGAGGACAGACTTTGACAATCTCGGTCGGAGGCGCTGCCGGTTCAGAAGGTGTGATTAGACAAGCGTCAGCAAGGGTTACTGAGACAAATGGCCCGAGCGTCGAAGCCATTGATTTCAGGCGAGGAGATCAAGGTTCTGGGCGGGTAGTGATTGCCATGAGTCGGCCAGACATGACGGTGGACCTTGACCAAGTCAGCGGAAGTATTGTGTTAACGATGCCTGAAACCCGCCTTCCAGAGGCGTTGCAACAACAACTAGATGTCACCGATTTTGCAACGCCTGTTGCGATGATCGACGCCTACCAATCAGGCAACGCTGCAATTGTGGCGGTCGCGCCCAATGAAGCCTTCGATTACTTGGCCTATCAAACCGATAGAGATTTTATCCTTGAGGTTAAACCTATAGCCAAACAGGCGCTGAGTGTGGGGGTGAGAGACGAATTCTTGTACTCGGGCGATAAATTGTCTCTAAATTTTCAAAACATTGAAGTTAGAGCCATCCTGCAAATAGTCGCGGATTTCGCGGACCTAAATTTGGTTGCCAGTGATGCGGTGAGTGGCGCTATCACCTTGCGGCTTCAGGATGTGCCCTGGGATCAAGCATTAGACATTGTGCTGAAAACTAAAGGCTTGGATAAGCGAATTCAAGGAAATGTGTTGATTGTTGCGCCTGCCGTCGATTTAGCAGATCAGGAGCGCACGGCGCTCGAGAATCAGCAAGAGATCTCGGAATTAGCCCCCTTGATTACTGAATTAATCAAAGTTAAGTATGCCAATGCGTCTGAAATTGTGGCGCTGTTTTCCAGCCAAAACAGTGGTGGCGGGGGTAATGGCGGCGGTGCAGACCAAGGCGGGTCGGGAGGTATTGTTTCCGACCGGGGTTCGATCATCGTAGATGACCGAACCAACGCGATTATCGTCACAGAAACGCCCAATCGAATTGCGGCGCTCAGGACCTTGCTCGACCAATTAGATATACCCGTCAGACAAGTGATGATCGAAGCGAGAATCGTAAAAGCCAGTGATAGTTTTAAGCGTGAAGCTGGCATCCGCTGGGGTACCGCAGGAGAGATCACCTGGGGAGATAGCAGTAACAGCGTCTTATATGGACCCAATCTAGAAAGTGTGACATCGCTAAGAGGCGGCGCTGCGGCGGCAGATAATTTAATCGTTGATTTAGGCACGAGTTCTGGAAAGACCGGCGGGATTGCCTTTGGTTTAGTGAATAACGATTTATTGTTGGATTTAGAGCTTCAGTTGTTCGAAAGCGAGGGCATTGGAGAGACGGTCTCGAGGCCGACCATCATTACCTCAGATAAGAGCACCGCGAGCGTCAATTCGGGTAGTCAAATACCTTACCAATCCGACACGGGTGGCGGCGCCACTGCAACGCAATTTATTAATGCAACCGTAGGCCTTACGGTTACGCCGCAAATTACGCCAGACGACCGAGTCATTCTGGAGTTAAATGTGACCAATAACTCTCGAGGCGACCCCACCGCAGATGGTCCCCCGGCAATCGATACCGAGAGTATCCAGACCCAGGTGATCGTAGATGATGGCGAAACAGTTGTCTTGGGCGGCTTGTATCAGACCCGAACAGATATGATTCAATTGAAGACGCCGGTGTTGGGTGATTTACCCCTTTTGGGGCGATTGTTTCGAAACTCTGCTCGAACCAACGACAAAGATGAGTTGTTGATATTTATCACGCCCAAGATTATTCGAGAGTCAGGTAATCGCGTGCGTTAGCCCGCCAGACGAGTATGCGGCTTCAAGAACATAGCGGGGTTATCCTGGTTGGGCCGATGGCATCCGGCAAGACGACGCTAGGCAAATTATTGGCCAAGCGCCTAGGGTTGACGTTCGTCGACTCTGATCAAGAAATCGAACAACGCTCCGGGGTCAGTATTCGGACCATTTTCGAGGTTGAAGGGGAAGTTGCGTTTCGAGATCGCGAGTCAAAAGTGCTCGCCACTTTGATCAGCCAATCAGGGTGTGTTCTTGCCACAGGAGGTGGCGTGGTGTTACTTGAGCAGAATCGTGCCCGATTAAAAGAGGCTGGCCTTGTGCTCTATTTAAAGCCAGATATAGAAACGCAATTAAAACGAACCTCTGGTGATCGTAAACGGCCGCTGCTGCAGAATGTCGATCGAAGACAGTTTTTAACCGAACTCAATTTAGCTAGGGACCCTCTTTACCGAGACGTTGCCGATGTCGTGATTTCGGTGGATAACCGGCCGGGGAAAAAGATGGTTGAATCCATTCTGAACAGACTTGTCAAAAATGCTTGGGTAGCTGAGATATGAAAACGTTGACGGTTGAGTTAGGCGAGCGGGCCTATCCGATTATCTTTTGCCATGGGTTAATTTCAAAGGAGAGTGCCCTGGGGGCTGAGGTGTTACTCGAAACCGCGGGCCGCTCAGTTTTTATTGTCTCTAATGACCAAGTGGCGGCGCTCTATTTGCCCCGCCTGATGGCCCTCTTTGCGGGCAAGCGGGTTGGCTATCACTGCCTGCCTGATGGAGAAGCTTTTAAGACATTGTCGCAGGTCGAGACCATCATGGGGAAACTGATTTCTGAGGGGTTTACCCGTGACTCCACTGTGATTGCGCTGGGCGGTGGTGTGGTTGGGGATGTTGCTGGCTTTGCTGCGGCAATATTTCAACGAGGCGTGCCGGTGATACAGATACCGACGACCTTGCTCTCGCAGGTAGATTCATCGGTAGGTGGGAAAACCGCCGTCAATCATCCATTGGGAAAGAACATGGTCGGCGCCTTCCACCAACCGGCGTTAGTGGCCATTGATGTCGGCACGTTGACGACCTTAAGCGATCGAGAGTTCGCTGCAGGAGTCGCTGAAATTGTTAAGCATGCTGCCTTAGGAGATGCAGATTATTTTGATTGGCTGGAAGATCATTGCGAGCAGATTGTCGCCCGGGATATCGATTGCTTAAACGAGATGATCGAACGAAGTTGTCGGATTAAAGCGACCATTGTTGCTGAGGACGAAAAAGAGCAAGGGCGGCGTGGCTTGCTCAATTTGGGCCATACCTTTGGACACGCGATCGAAACCTTATCTGGCTATGGTGTCGTACTCCATGGAGAAGCTGTTGCAATTGGTCTTTTAATGGCTGCCGAGTATTCGCATAGAGCAGGTTTTATTTCTGAACGAATCAGTGCAAGGCTGCGAAGCTTGCTCGCGGCTTTTGGTTTGCCGCTTCTGCTCCCAGCAGCATTAACAAGGGGCGATTTCAAGACCGCGATGGCAAGAGATAAAAAAGCAACGCAATCAGGACTGCGACTTATTGTCTTAAAAGCCCTAGGGCAAGCCGAGATCATCGATCAAGTTGATGATGACGTCTTGGATCAGACTCTGACAAGCTGGCTATAAATAAGGTGGTCGGCCAAGCTAACATGTCAGAGCGTCTGGACCGGGCAACGCTAGGGTAATTCGGTATCGCCCATCAGATCACGATCGATTTCACGAGCGGCCTCACGGCCCTCATTAATAGCTCTGACCACCAAGTCTTGGCCTCGGCGACAATCGGCCGCGGCATAAACCTTATCGACACTGGTTCGATAGTCGTCTTTGCTAGCGACAAAGTTACCCCTAGGATCGATGTCCAGTTGAAGGGCATCATTGATGTAGTGTTCGGGTTGTAAAAAGCCCATAGATAAAAGCACAAGGTCTGCTTTCCAAGTTCGCTCTGAGCCTGAAATTTCCTGTAGCTTGTCGTCAACATCAACGGTGACCACGCCAGTTAAGTTGCCAGCCTCATCTCGTAAAAAGGCTTTACTCAATACCGAATATTGCCTGGGGTCCTCACCAAAGTGCTCCGCACTTTCTGCATGGCCATAGTCGACCCGAAAAATCTTGGGCCACAACGGCCAAGGATTATCTGCTGCGCGAGATTCTGGAGGTTGGGGTAATAGCTCAAAATTGACGAGGCTTTTGCAACCATGTCGCAGTGAAGTCCCAATACAGTCGGTCCCAGTATCGCCGCCACCGATGACAATTACGTGCTTATCCTTGGCAGAAATATAGGCGCCGTCCTCAAGATTGGAGTCAAGTAAGCTTTTGGTGTTTGCGGTTAGAAACTCCATCGCCAGATGTACACCTGGTCCCTCTCTGCCTTCGATAGGCAGATCTCTGGCAACGGTTGCGCCGGTGGCTAAGAGCACGGCATCATAGTTTTGAATCAAGGTTTGCGGGTCGACATTTCGGCCAACATCTTGATTGACCAAAAATTCGATGCCCTCATCTTTCATCAGTGCTACGCGGCGATCGATGAAACCCTTTTCCAGTTTCATATTTGGGATGCCGTACATCAATAAACCGCCGATGCGATCCGCTCGCTCATAAACCGTCACAGCGTGACCTGCCTTGTTCAGTTGGGCAGCCGCTGATAAGCCGCATGGGCCTGAACCTATGACAGCAACCTTTTTTCCGGTTCGATGGGTTGGAGGCTCGGGTACCACCCAACCTTCGGCAAAGCCTCGATCGATAATGGCAGCCTCGATATTTTTGATGGTAACCGCTGGATTGGTAATGCCGAGTACGCAGGCGCCTTCACAAGGTGCTGGACAGACGCGACCTGTGAATTCTGGAAAATTGTTGGTTTTGTGTAGGCGTGTTAACGCTTCCTGCCATTGATTTCGGTAAACAAGGTCGTTCCACTCGGGAATCAGGTTAGAAATGGGGCATCCATGATTGCTCTGGCAGAATGGTACGCCGCAATCCATGCACCTTGCACCTTGGGTAGCCAGATGCTCGGGCTCAGGTTCAGTGTAGATTTCTTTAAAATCCAGCATTCGGGCCGAGGCATCGCGATACGGTACCGTCTCACGACTGAATTCCTTAAATCCGGTAGCTTTACCCATGTCGCATTTCCTTAATAATCTTAGTCAGACCCAGTTTTTAAGAGCTCACGCCTTGCCTCCAAGACGCGCTTATAGTCCGTTGGCATGACTTTAATAAAAGCAGATTTAGCGGTATGCCAGTCAGCTAATAGTTTCGTGGCAATGCTTGAATCGGTATATTGTCGATGCTGCTCTATGAGACCTTGAAGGGTATCTTGATCATCTTGGCTTAAGGGTTCCAACTCGAAGGTCTCGAGATTGCATCGGGTGTGAAAATCTTGAGCAGGATCATAAACATAGGCAATACCTCCACTCATACCAGCCCCAAAGTTTCTGCCGGTGGTGCCAAGAATGACAACAGTACCGCCCGTCATGTATTCGCAGCCATGGTCGCCGACGCCTTCGACTACAGCCGTTGCTCCACTATTGCGGACGCAGAAGCGTTCGGCAGCGATACCTCTAAAATAGGCCTCACCGGAGGTCGCGCCGTACAGGGCAACGTTGCCTAAGAGTATATTGTCCTCCGCGATAAATGTGCTTTGCTTGGGTGGATAGACCACGATTTTGCCACCGGATAAACCTTTGCCGACAAAATCATTGGCATCACCTTCGACTTCAAGGGTGATACCCTTGGCAAGCCATGCACCGAGGCTTTGGCCAGCTGAGCCATTCAAGGCAATGTGAATGGTATCATCAGGCAGCATAGCGCCCTCAGTGGCCTTCGCCAGTTCATGAGACAGCATGGTCCCGACGACGCGATTTGTATTGCCAATGGTCTCTCGAATTGTGACGGCTTTACCCGACTCGAGCGCAGGCGCTGCGAGCTCGATAAGCTTATTATCAAGCGCTAGCTCGAGCCCATGGTTCTGGCTCTGAGTACAATGGATCTCGGTGCCCTCGTAAATAATGGGCGCTTTCTCGAGGATCGATGACAAATCAAGGCCTTTGGCTTTCCAGTGAGCGACCGCACTGTCGCTATCAAGGCACTGGCTCTGACCAACCATATCCGTTAAGCGCTTAAACCCTAATTTGCTCATAATGAGTCGCACTTCTTCGGCGAGCATAAAGAAGTAATTGACGACGCTCTCGGGCTGGCCTGAGAATTTTGCTCGTAGCTCTGGGTCTTGAGTAGCGATACCAACTGGGCAGGTATTGAGGTGGCATTTTCGCATCATGATGCAACCCAAAGTCACAAGGGGTGCGGTTGCAAAACCGAATTCTTCCGCACCCAGGAGGGCTGCAATGACGACATCCCGGCCAGTTTTAATCTGACCATCGGTTTGTAGCACGACTCGCGACCTAAGATTGTTCATCACTAAGGTCTGATGCGTCTCTGCAAGGCCCAATTCCCAGGGCAGTCCTGCATGCTTAATAGAAGTGAGGGGCGAGGCGCCTGTACCGCCGTCATGCCCTGCGATGACCAAATGATCGGCTTTGGCCTTGGTGACGCCGGCGGCAATGGTGCCGACACCGATCTCTGAGCCTAATTTGACGCTGATCCTGGCGTGGCGATTGGCGTTTTTTAGATCGTGGATGAGCTGCGCCATGTCTTCGATTGAATAGATGTCGTGGTGCGGGGGTGGGCTGATTAGACCAACGCCTGGGGTAGAATGTCGAATCTTGGCGATGTATTCATCAACTTTGCCGCCAGGCAATTCGCCGCCTTCGCCGGGTTTTGCACCCTGCACAATTTTGATTTGGATTTCGTCAGCATTCGCGAGATACCAGGTGGTTACGCCAAACCGTCCTGAGGCCACTTGTTTGATGGCTGAGCGTTTTGAGTCACCATTGTCCATAGGCTTGAAACGCACTGGATCTTCTCCGCCCTCGCCGGTGTTGGATTTGCCGTCGATGCGGTTCATGGCAATGGCCAAGGCTTCATGACTTTCTGTTGAAATAGAACCTAGACTCATGGCCCCGGTACAAAAACGTTTGACAATCTCACTGGCGGGCTCAACCTCATCAATTGCAACCGCTGGGAAGACACCTTCTTTGAAGTTTAATAAGCCCCGCAGCGTCGCTTGCTTGGTGGCTACCTCGTTTGCATGCTTGGCAAAGGCCCAGTAGGCATCTTGGTTGTTGGTTTTGGCAGCGACTTGCAAATTTGAAATGCTGATTGGGTCCCACATATGGGTGTCGCCACCGCTTCGCCAATGAAAGTCACCGGGATTCGTAAGCTGATCACTGGCTTCGTGAGTGCGAAGGGGAAACCCAAGCTGATGCCGCTGTCGCGATTCCTCAAAAAGCGTTTCAAAATTAATGCCACTGACCCGAGACGTTGTGCCCAAAAAACAACGATCAATAATGTCATCTGCCAATCCGACTGCCTCAAAGATTTGGGCGCCCTTATAGGATTGAAGGGTTGAAATACCCATTTTGCCCATAACTTTGAGCATGCCTTTTCCGACGGCTTTTCTATACCGGTCTACTAGCGCATGTTGGTCTGGAACGATGTCGGCATCGAGAAGGCCTTCCAACCGGGCCTGCCAAAGCGCATCGAGCGCAAGGTATGGATTGATCGCATCGGCACCGTAGCTGGTTAGCAGACAAAAATGGTGAACCTCTCTAGCCTCTGCAGTTTCGATCAGCAGGCCAATTTGAGTGCGTTGGTGGCTGGCGACCAAGTGGTGATGTACAGCGCCACAAGCGAGCAGAGCGCTGAGCGCGATCCGCTCTCGGCTGACCAACCGATCTGAGAGCAGCACCAGCTCATAGCCATGATCGATCGCTTGACTGGCTTCAAGACAAATCCTGTCTAACGCCGCGAGCATCCCTTGAAAGCCGCTTGAAAGGTCATAGGTAATGTCGAGGGTCTTAGTCTTGAGCGCGCTGTCGGTACTTTTCGTGAGCTTGGCCATCTCAGCGTTCGATAAGATTGGATGGGGTAAATATAACCGTCTTGCTTGAGCCTCGGTGGTTTCGAGCAGATTGCCCTCAGGTCCAATAAAAGAGGCGAGCGACATCACAACTTCCTCACGAATTGAATCGATAGCGGGATTCGTCACCTGCGCGAAAAGCTGCTTGAAGTAGTCATAGATGATTCGCGACTTGTCTGATAAGCAAGCTAAAGCAGAATCATTACCCATTGACCCCAGCGGATCTCGAAGATCAGTGATCATCGGGCGCAACATGAATTGCATGGTTTCAGTGGTGTAGCCAAAGGCGCGTAGACGCGCTGTGAGGTCATGATCGATAAGCGCGGCCGGGGGTTCAGCGTCTTTGAAATCATGAAGCTCGAGCCGTTGCGCTGCCAACCATTGTCCATAGGGCCGCTGCCGAGCAAAAGTATTTTTGAGCTCCTCATCTGGAACCAAGCGACCTTCGTCAAAGTCGAGCAAAAACATTTTGCCAGGCTGCAGTCGACCTTTCACTAGGATATCTTCTGGTTCAACGGGGAGCACGCCAACCTCTGACGCCATAATGACCCGATCGTCTCGGGTCACATAATAACGCGAAGGCCGCAGGCCATTGCGGTCTAGTACGGCGCCAATCGCGTGACCATCGGTGAAGACGATCGATGCAGGGCCATCCCAGGGCTCCATCAGTGCGGAGTGATATTCGTAAAACGCACGCTTGTCCGGGCTCATATTCTGATCTGCCTGCCAAGCCTCAGGAATCATCATCATGACCGACTCTTGCAAACTACGACCGGTCATCAGCAAAAATTCTAGGACGTTATCAAAAGTACCTGAATCCGAGCAGTCGGGTTCAACAATGGGAAAGAGTTTTTGAATGTCGTCGCCGAAAAGCGGCGAGGCTACCGTGCCCTGTCGAGCGGTCATCCAGTTTTTGTTGCCACGTAGGGTGTTGATTTCACCGTTGTGGCTCATATATCGATTCGGTTGGGCTCTATCCCAAGATGGGAAGGTGTTGGTGCTAAATCTTGAATGCACCATGGCCAGGTGTGTTTCGAATTTTGGATCGATGAGGTCTGGATAAAACGGAAACAACTGCGAAGGCGTTAGCATACCCTTATAAACGATGACTCTAGGCGATAGGCTGCAAGCGAACGCCAACTCGTTGTCATCGATGATGTCTTTAACAGCAGCAGAGAATTGCTTGCGAAGACTGTAAAGCTGACGATTAAAATGTGCCTCTTCTGAACCTTTCTTAGCACCGATCATCAGCTGACTAATGTGTGGCATGGCAGCTTTTGCTGCTGGCCCAATGTCGGCGGTCTCAGGGGCAATAGGAACCGCTCGCCAGGTTAGAAAATTAAGACCCTCTTGGCCTATTAGGCCTTCAATGAGCTCTTGGACTTGCCTGCGTTTAGCGGGATCGTTTGGCAGAAACAGATTGCCAACGGAATAAAGCCCGGGTTCAGGCAACTCAAAGCCCATGTCTTGAGCGAGGCCTCGAAAGAAGGTATCGGGCATTGCCGTCAGAACACCGGCGCCATCGCCTGTGTTTTCCTCAAATCCGCAACCGCCTCGATGATCCATTCGGCTATTGACGTGATACGCATCGGCAAGAATCTGGTGACTAGGAACCCCTTTAATATTGGCGACGAAGCCAACCCCACAGGCATCCCTCTCCTGCGAGGGATCATATAAGCCGGTCGCTTTCGGGAAGCCGATTCTGCCGTCGAGTCTCTTTGCCATGGTGTTACTCATTCATCTTATTGCGAAGTTATAGTTGCAAGTACGTGATATTCAGTCGCTGAGATGCAAATCAAGGACTAAAGCCCGATCGTTAAGATCGACAATCTCTGGCGAGACGGATGATAAGCTCTGGTTGACGCGCACCGGGTGATGTCCGGTAGGACGTACTATACCTTTGTTGCCGCAGCGATAGGTGGCGCTGCGCCAAGTGAGTATCAAACGATGGCCGCTGCTGATTTACCCAATACCCCAATCAATCTAAACACGCCAGCGGGCGCGCCAGTTAAGGATCAACTGAAGGGCCGCAAACGATAGCATTAGGGGTCCCAAAGTCAAGCCATTGCCCCTTTCGTCCCCTGAAACTTCTACATAAACCGATGTTTTTATTAACAAATGTGTTTGAGGTTAAAGAATGGAAATATGATGGATGAGCATTTACGCCGCACCCTCGTTCAGGGCCGGTGCCGCTGCCCCTTGATTTGTCTCGTATTGATTTTTGATGGAACTGACTTTGCTTTGAATTTGCGTTCGCTAACGGGCCAACAAACGAGCCGATTTCACCCCAAAAACGATGCTATACTTTGCGCCGCGGTCAAACCGCGTTCCGTCAAGACATGAAATTTAGGAGTTGTGTGGATGAAACCCGCCGTAAAAGTTGCTGTCACAGGAGCAGCAGGTCAGATCAGTTACTCGCTGTTGTTTCGAATCGCGTCAGGCCAAATGTTGGGTCCAGATCAGCCGGTTGTGTTGCAGCTACTTGAGATTCCGCCTGCTATGGATGCGCTCAAAGGGGTCGTAATGGAGTTGGAAGATTGTGCCTTTCCCCTTGTCTCGGGGATTGTCGCAACCGATGATCCCAATGAAGCCTTCGCCGGTGTACATTACGCACTCCTGGTTGGGTCTCGACCACGGGGTCCAGGCATGGAGCGAAAAGATTTACTAGAGGCCAACGCCCAGATTTTCTCGGTGCAAGGGGCCGCGCTAGATGCCGTTGCCGATCGTGCCGTTAAGGTGTTGGTGGTGGGGAATCCTGCCAATACGAATTGCTTAATTGCCCAGCGTAACGCACCTAGTTTAGACCCTAGGCAGTTTACGGCGATGACGAGGTTAGACCACAATCGCGCGAAAACACAGTTGGCTCAGAAGGCCAGTGCTCATGTTAGTGATATCAAAGGCCTGGCGATTTGGGGCAACCATTCTGCCACTCAGTATCCTGATCTTTTTCACGCCACTGTTAGCGGCGATGCCGCGGCTGAATTGGTCGATGAGGCTTGGATTAGCGAAACGTTTATTCCAACCGTGCAGCAAAGAGGTGCTGCGATCATTCAGGCCAGAGGTCTATCAAGCGCCGCCAGTGCAGCGAACGCAGCTACCGAGCACATGCGAGATTGGGCGTTGGGCAGCGACGATGTGGTTTCGATGGCGGTGTATTCAGATGGCAGTTATGGCATTGCCGAAGGCCTCATTTACAGTTTTCCCTGTCGTTGCCAAGGCGGTGACTGGGCAATTGTCCAGGGCCTGGCGGTCAACGAGTACTCTCAAAATCGTATGACGCTAACCGAACAAGAACTCATCGAAGAGCGAGACGCGGTAGCACATCTGCTACCTTAAGGGCCAGAGACGGTGGTTTTTAGGCAGTGTCAGCCTGAGAGACGGCGGACGACTGCTTAGATGCGGGTCGTTACGGCGTTGAAAATATTAAAGTAATCGGGAAAGGTTTTTTTCGTAACCTCAGGGTCGCAAATCGTGATGCCTTTAGGCGCCAACGCGAGTAGGGAAAAGCACATGGCCATTCGATGGTCGCCATAGGTGCTGATCGACGCTGGGAGTAGTTCGTCTGGGGGTGTGATGGTAATACTATCATCGGTGGTCGAGACGGCGGCACCCACTTTGCGAAGTTCGTTGGCCATCGCCGTCATGCGATCGGTTTCCTTAATTCGCCAATTGTAAACATTGCGTATGGTCGTGGTGCCTTTTGCGAATAGCGCGAGAATCGCGACAGTCATTGCCGCATCGGGGATGTGGTTTAGATCTGCGTTGATGGCGTTTAAAACGCCCGTAGATCTCACCGAAACTCGGTCCGCTTTTATTGTGACCGCAGCGCCCATCGCCGAGAGTACATCCGCAAAAGCAATATCTCCTTGAAGAGAATCGCTACCAACGCCCGTGACGGTAATCTCGCCTTGGATGGCCGCCGCGGCGAGAAAATAGCTTGCGGTACTCGCATCGCCCTCTACCATCAGATGGCCTGGCGACTGGTATGTCTGGGCGCCAGGAACGTCAAAGCGATGATAACGAGTATGCGCGGCCTTAACACCAAACTTAGCCATGATCGCCAGCGTCATATCGACATAAGGCTTAGAAACCAGCTCGCCAACGATGTTTATGGTGCTATCGTTTGGGGCCAGCGGTAGCGCCATCAGTAGTGCTGTAAGATATTGGCTTGAAAGATCCCCGTTTAATTCGATGGCCCCACCCTGTGGGTAACCACCTTTGATTTGTAAAGGTGGGTATCCCGGTTGACCGAGGAACTCGATTGGGACGCCCAAATTTGATAACGCATCGGTTAAGTGCTTTATGGGTCGAACCCGCATATATTCATCGCCGTCAATGACAAAGCGGCCCTCTGACAAGGAGAGCATTGCAACGAGGGGTCGCAATGCTGTGCCGGCGTTACCCAGATCGAGATGGAGGTCGGTCGCTTGAGCGTCGAAAGGGCCGGCGCGACCGATTACCTCGCAGGAATGGTTTTGGGCGTCGATGGTGAGGTCAGTGCCGAGCGCTTTCAATGCTTGGATCATGCGATCGGTGTCGTCGCTGAATAAAATATTGCTGAGGGTGGTTTTCCCGTGAGCAACTGCTGCGAGTAGCAGCGCACGGTTGGTTAGGCTCTTAGAACCCGGCAGATCGATTTGGCCACCGATTTTTGCAATGGGGGATAATGTGAGTAGGCTGGTCATGTGCTAGAGCTCTCCGGGATTGAGTTTAGCGCGATCTAGCGAAATTAGCCTCAGGAAATCCGATAAAGCGGGGGCAAGGCGCTGTTGAAAACCTTGGCCAGGGAGCTCCTGAACTATCTCGCCAGTTGTATTATCGAGACTGACCATCGCTTCTGAATCGTCCTCAAAAGTACCGATAAACCAGGTGAGCCGATCGCTTGCGGCACGTTGCTGACTCAGAAAGTGTCCGATCAGATTGCTGATGAGCCGATCAAAATCCTCGGGGTTCCAGATTTGTATCAAGGCTAAAGGCTGCTGCTGAAAGCTGCAGGGAAGCGAACCTGACCAGAAGCTACCGTAGAATGCTTTAAGATCCGGATGAATGGCGACATCAATGGCAGATTCGAAGTGTCCAAAACTCATGCGAGGTGTCTGTACGATTGGGCGCCAATAGCTGAAGGTTTCGTCAGTACGGATTTCGCACGGCGATCGCCAGTCGTCCAAAGGTGTTGCGAAAACAGGATTATCAAGGCCGGCAAACAAGGGTTCGGTCAGGCGAGTAAGATGCTGATCAATCAAAGGCAGTTGCTTCAATCCTAGAGTGAGTAAGGCATTATAACAGCCTAGGTGCGGGGAATCGTATTGGCTCGCCTAAACAGATTTAGAATCGAAAAACTTCAGAACCCTAAACATTAAAACCTAAAACCTAAAACCTAAAACCTAAAACCTAAAACCTAAAACCTAAAACCTAAAACCTAAAACCCAAAACCCAAAACCCAAAACCCTAAATCCGCCGAACGCCGGCGACGGTCACAGGGCAGGTTTAAAGACGACTAAGATGAGGATGGGCACCAGCACAATGAGTGCGGCTTCATTGTAGATTCTGTAAAATAGCGAGGTCCGAATAACTCGCTGCGCCCTAAGTGAAACGACATAGCGATAAGATTGATATTGATATAAACCCAGGGCAGCAACAAAGACGAGTTTCCAATGCAACCAAGCGCCTGTAATACCGAAGTGTAACCACAAGATCAGTCCTGGAATTATCGCGAGCACCATCATGACGGTAGAAAATTTCAAGAGTTTCGAGGCCATAATGACTAGGCGTCGAATATCCTCCTGGGCTGCCATACCTTCAACTGCGTGCACCAGAATTCTTGGCAGATAAAAAACGCCCGCCATCCAGGCAATCACAAATAGCAGATGAAAGACCTTAATCCATAGCACAGAGAAACTCCTTAAACGATTCCGAGGGCGCCGCCATCGATGCCGATATTTTGACCATTGATAAAGCCCGCTCGCGCTGAGGCAAGAAACACGACCAGATCTGCTACCTCTTCACGAGTTGCCAGTCGACCGAGCGGGTTGTCGAAATAGTGCTCGGCAATATTAGCTTCGGCTTCGGCAAAGGTGTTTCCCCAACCTTTGGCTTGGGCGATAGTTGTGTAGCTGGCTTCGACCTCTGGGGTGCGAATCAATCCTGGTGAGACTAAATTGACGGTCACGCCAGTACCAGCGAGCGCCTTGGCAAGGCTGACGGTTAAATTGGCTAAAGCCCCCTTGGCCGCGTAATAGTGTGGCATTCGAGCATTGGGGCGGGTCGAACCCAACGTTCCTAGATTAACGATCCTGCCTTGGTCAGAAGCTTTGAGTCTGCTTAATAACCCTTGGCTCAGTCGGCTCACCGAGAGTACGTTATGCTCATACGCCTCTCGCCAGGCATCGGAATCGGCGGTCAGCCAATCGCCACGACTCGCTGTGCCATAGTTGTTGATGAGGATGTCTAAATGCTTAGTTAGCGTTAAAACTTGCTCAATCACGGCGGAACAACCCGATTCGGTCCAAAGTTCACCGACAACCCGTGACGAAAAGCGCTCATCAAAGTTCGATAGCGCCGCTTCGTCGTGACCATGTACAATCACGCTAGCGCCAGCCTCGTGGAATCTTTGGGCGATGGTCAAACCCGTGCCTCGGTGGCTGCCAGTGACGAAAACAGTTCGCCCGGTTAATTGTAAATCCATCGCGAATTCAGTCTTGAAAAACGTTTAGTGTAACGGAAAACCGCGATGGATTTGCTGACAGTGGGTCTTTTTCTCTTGATTGTTGCATTTGCGGCGATTACGCAAACGATCACAGGCTTTGCCATGGGGCTGATTATTGTGGCTGTGTCGACCGCGCTCGATATTATGCCCCTTTTGGAAGTCACGGCGATTATTTCGATCATATCCATGGTGAATATCATTCTGGTGCTTCGAGGCACCGTATCGAGAATTGATGTCAAAGTCCTTGGGCAGATTGCTCTGGGACTTGTGCCAAGCTTGGTCGTTGGATTTTGGTGGCTTGATCAGTTTGCAATGATCTGGGATCAAGGGTTGAAGATGGTACTCGGCTTTATGGTGATGACAGCAGGGATCTCCATGATGTTAAAACCGGGTCGCTGGCGGAACCGATCGGGACCTTTTGTCACCGTGGGGACAGGTTTACTTGGCGGCTTATTTGGTGGGCTTTATAGTGCGGCAGGGGCGCCGATTGCCTACCTAATCTACCGGCAGCCTTTGGCAATTGCCGTGATTCGATCTACTTTGCTTGCCATTTTTTTACTCTCGACGACGCTCCGTGCCGGCATTGGTGTGGCCTACGGACATTTTACCGGGCCAGTTGTGATGCAAACAGCGATGGCGCTGCCGCTGGTGATCCTGATTAGCGTTGCGCTTAAATCCGTCTTACAAGCCCTGCCGGAAGTTTGGGTGCGAAGATGGGTATTTTTGGTGTTGCAGGGGGTGGGTGCGTGGCTGATCATTCAGCCGGTGTTATAGGTGCGCCAGGGAGCGATGAAGCGTTTTTGAAGCGCTGCATGAGGCATACGCTTAGCCTCTGTCCGAACTTGATCCCAACCTGCTCGAGGCTGCCGCTCGTTTGGAAATTGAGCCGTTCGTGCAACCGAATGCTCGGGACGTTGGGTAGTGTGATCATGGCGATCGCTGTATGGGCGGAAGTTCTGTCGAGCGCATCAAAAAGGGCTTGGTAGAGTCTCTGTCCAATGCCTTCGCCATGGGCTGAAGGGGACAGGTAAATACTCGTTTCAACGGTATCTTTATACCCCGCCTTGGCCCTAAAGGGTGAACTGCAAGCAAAACCAACGACGGTCGCGTCTTTTTCGGCGACCCATAATTGTAAGGCTGTCTCGGGTTCGAATTGATCAAACCAGGCCCGGCGGTTTGTCATGGACAGCGGATCAAGATCGAATGTCGCCGAGGAATTTAGAATATAATGATTATAAAGCGCATTAATGGCTGCGAGATCGTCGGCCCTACCGGCTCTAAAATGCGTGTTCACAACTAAAATGTCCCCTATGAGTGACGAACATAACTGAGTTAACCATCATGGCGCAAGACAGGTCTGAGGCTAAGCTTCCCTATACGGACAAAGATGTCGCAAGGGTTTTAGGGCAACTCATTCGTGACCCTGCCTTGTTGAAGGTTTTGGGTGGTTGGATCCTTCCAAGACTCGTCCATTGGTTACCAGGGTTTGTCAGTTGGCTCATTCGGCGCAATCTATCTAAACGGTTTAATGGGATTAGCACCATCGCTGAGTTTCAGACCATAGTTCGAGATTATGTAGAACAATTGGTCGATGAGACCATCACCGGGTTTGAGGTTATCGGACTTGAAGCCTTGGACCCCGATCAAGGCTATTTGTTTCTGAGCAATCATCGCGATATTGCCGGTGATTCAATGTTGCTCAATTTAGCGCTTCATCGGGCCGGCCTCCCAACCGTTTATATTGCAGTCGGTGATAATTTAATTGAACAAACCTTCGCTACTGATCTTATGCGTCTAAATAAGAGCTTTTTTATCAACCGGACGAGTGAAAATCCGCGGCAGGTTTATCGCGATCTAACCGGTAGCTCTTCTTTCATTAGAGATAGTATTGCAGCGGGTGATTCGGTTTGGTTAGCACAAAGTGAAGGAAGGGCTAAGAATGCGATCGATAAAACCGATGAGTCAGTACTGAAAATGTTGCAGCTGAGCGATCGTAAGATGCCTTTGTCGGAAAAGGTCGCGCAGCTAAACATCGTGCCTTTGTGTCTTTCCTATGAGTTTGATCCACTCGATGTGAGTAAAGCCATTGAGTTGGGTGAAATCGCGAAAGCAGGCCATTATCAAAAGCAGCCAGGCGAGGACTTGGTCAACCTAGCCAAAGGCCTTAGCGGTGAAAAGGGTCGAGTGCAATTGACATTTGGTCAGCGCCTCAACGATGACTTCGCCTCAACCGATGCCTTGGCAGCCGCCATTGACAAGCAGATTCTGGCCGGTACTCAGTTGTATCCCATCAATTACTGGGCTGCGAAACGTGTTGATCCGAGCTTTGAGCACCCAGCGCTAGCAGAAATCTCGACTCAACAGGCTGACGGATACCAGCGGCGTTTTATGGCTTGTCCAGACAGTTATCGATCGTTCTGGCTCGAAATCTATGCCAACCCAGTCGCGAGGGTGATGTCCCAGCGCGTCTAGTAAGGCGATGCTGTGAGTGGGGGCTCGCTAAGCGCGCCGCATTGTTCTCGAAGTGCGAGAATGTGATTAGACCAGTAACGCTCATCCTCAAAAAAGGGGAAGGCGCGCTGAAAAGCGGTCTCTTGCCATCTTCTCGCAATCCAAGCCGCCTGGTGCATCAGTCTCAAAGTTCTCAGCGGTTCGACGAGCCTAAGTTCCTGGGCTGGGAAGTCTCGAAAATCTTGATATCCTTTTTTGATGGCGGTGAGCTGCTCAATTTGAGTCGGTCTATCACCGGAGAGCAGCATCCAAAGATCTTGAATGCAAGGGCCCATCCTTGAGTCATCAAAATCAACAAAATGGGGGGTGTCCTCTCGCCAGAGGACGTTGCCCATGTGGCAATCGCCGTGTAATCGAATGGCGCGATAATTGACCTCCTGAAAAATCTCCTGGAGTAACCTCAGAGCCTCGCTACTGACTGCTTCATAAGCAGGGACGAGGGGGGCGGGTATAAAGTCGCCAGCGAGCAAGGTTGCTCTTGCTGCATGGCCAAATTCGTCGATGGATAAGTGGGGTCTTTTTTCAAAGGACTCAGCGCCGCCAACATTGTGCATGAGAGCGATGTGTCTGCCCAATGATTCAAGGCAGCTTAAATCATCAACTGCGGGAGCGCGTCCGCCTCGACGCTCAAAAAGACTAAATCGGTAACCGTCAAAATTGAACAGGGACCGGTTGTGGTGGGTAATAGGCGGCACAACGGAGAGACCTTGCTCAAAAAGTGCGAATGTCAGCTGGTGTTCCTCCTCGATCATCGCATTAGACCAGCGATTTGGGCGATAGAATTTCGCGATGAGCGGCGCTTGGTCTTCGATGCCAATTTGAAAGACTCGATTCTCATAGCTATTGAGTTCAATGATTCTTGCATCGGTTTCATAATCGAGCGATTCAATTGCGTTGAGAATGGCCTCGGGACTCAGCGCTTGAAAGTCATCCACGATGTGTATCCTTATTGGCCAAGTGTTGTCGCTTTGATTTGCGCATAGGTGACCTGCCCAACGGTTAGATCGAGTAAGCGCCTGGAGCGTGCTGTGATGTTGGCACTTAAGTATTGTCCTTCACAATTTAGAATAATCAATGCATGGCCTGCTTGTTCCTCGATGTGCACGATTCGGCAAGCAAGCGTGTTTAAGATACTTGACTGTGTCGAAGGACTCGCAATCAGGCTGACATCAGACATTTTCACCAAGACTCTAAGTGCGCTGCCAGGCGTGAGCCCTATCTTTGGTATGAGCAGGGATTGATCGCCCAAGGTGAGCTCTGTTAGGTGTTCTTCTTGGACTTGTCGTTTGACCTGAGTCATTAAAATAGCGCTTGCAAGGTGTTGCTGCTTCGTTAAGAACTCGATATCAGTGGTCAACGCCTGGAGCGTCTCCGAGCGTGAAATATGACCCTTGGCAATCATTTGTACTCGATCCGCGATCTGGATAATTTCGTCCCATTGGTGGCTCACGTAAACAATGGGTACGTTTTTTTCAAGGCTTAATTGATGGATGGCTGTCAGTAACTGGGCCCTAGATCGATGATCTAGAGCGGTCAGCGGCTCATCAAGCAAAAGCAAGCGCGGGGCGTTGACCACAGCTCGAGCCAGGGCAACGCGTTGGGCTTCGCCGCCTGAAAGGGTGTTTGGGTAGCGCTTGAGCAGAGTGCTCAGCTCAAACCGGTCGACCGCCTCGGTCAGTGTTGTCAGGGACGCTTGCCGTCGTCTTTGATCAGCATATTGTAAGTTCTCTAGCACACTTAGGTGTGGGAATAGCTGCGGTTGCTGGAACACCAGCCCGACCGACCGGTCGCTGGCTTGAACAAACGCACTGGCAGACATCCAAGTTTCGCCGCCTACCGTTAGATGAGAATCAGCGCAGATGCCCCGGGGTATCAGACCAGCTAAACATTTTAACAAGGTTGATTTACCGGCACCGGATGGGCCAAACAGTGCAGTAATGCCGTAAGGGGGCAAGGTAAAGTCGGTATTTAGAATAAAGGTATTGTTCTGAGCGACTTTCAATTGAGCATTTACAAACGTCATGATGGCCTTCGTCCAAGTAAGGCTTGGCCAGGCTTTGATAACCATTGCAGGAGCAATAGCGTAAACAGTGAAAAACCAATGAGGCCGAGCGCAAGCTTATGCGCTTGTGCATAGTTGAGGGTCTCAACATAGTCAAATAAGGCAATTGATAGCACGCGAGTTTCACCAGGGATGTTGCCGCCGATCATGAGGACAATGCCAAACTCTCCAAGGGTATGGGCGAAGGTCAGCGTGCTGGCAACTAAAAACCCTTGTTTTGACAAGGGTAGAACGATTGTTCGAAACCGATCAAAAGCATCAGCACCGAGGGTGCTGGCTGCTTCAAGTAAGCTCTCGGGGATATCTCGAAACGCGACGAGCATCGGCTGCACAAAAAATGGTAAAGAGTAAATCAAAGATCCAATCAGTAAACCCTCAAAACTGAAAGCCAAAGGGCGACCGAACAACTGCAACCAAGCTGCACCAAACCAATGATCAGGAGAAAAAGCCAAAAGCAAATAGAAGCCGATGACAGTGGGCGGCAAAACCAGTGGTAGCGCAATGAACGGTATACAAAACCTCGCCAGTATCGACGTGCTACGAGCTAACCACCAAGCCAAAGGCGTGGCAAGGACTAACAATGTGAGCGTTGTCAGGGCCGCTAGTTGAACCGATATTAAAAGGGTTTGTAAATCGGCGCTCATTTTAGAGGTCTGTTAGGGCGCTGTGTTTGATAACCAGCGTTGGTCAAAATCTGTTGCGCAACCGAGGTTGAAACGAATTGATCTAGTCCAATGGCGGCAGCATGGTTAGTGAGCAGCACACGCTTTTGGATAATCGGTGGATGATACTTTGTCGGCACCAAATAAAAATGATTCGGCGAAACCTGCGCAAGCCTCAGCTGGGCTAGTGATAAAAGGCCAGCTTCTACATTGCCCGTTTCTACGAACTGAAAGGCTTGGACAACGTTATTGCCCTGAACAGTTTTCAGCGTCTGACTGAAAAAACCTGCCTTAAGCGTCGCAGCGGCCGCGCGGCCATAGGGAGCAAGTAGAGGGTTCGCAAGTGCGATCCGGCCGTTAAAACTTCGCAGAAAATCCTGCCAAGGGCGCTGATTATTTGGCGCCCAGAGTGCCAGTCTGCCGATTGCATAGATTTCTGGCGGTTTAATACTTCGTCCAGCTTGAGCAAGTTCTTCAGTGCTCGCCTCGTCAGCGGCAAAAAATAGATCAAAAGGTGCTCCAGCCTGAATTTGTGCATACAAAATGCCCGTTGAACCACTGATCACCTCATAATCGGCCTCCGGATGGCGTGTCTGGTAGGCATCGATCAAGTCCATCAAGGTGCTTCTAAAATTGGCGGCGGACGCAACGATAGCTGGGTCGGCGTGACTGCATGGCATCCAGCAAAAGACCAGAGTCAACAAGACACAAAGGCAAGGCCTTGGGCTAGGGGGCACCTGCGCGCGCTCTATCAATAAAATCTTGAATCAACCAACCCGAGATAGAAATCATGGCGGGCGGATTTGGCAGTTGATCAAAATCAAACCACTGTGCATCGCTCAACTCGGCTTCCTGGATTTTGATGTCACCTGAGTCATATTCCGCATGAAATCCGAGCATAAGTGAATTCGGGAAAGGCCATGATTGACTGCCAAAATACTTTATATTTTTTACTCTTATACCGACCTCTTCCATGACTTCCCTGCGGACGGTTTCCTCGATTGATTCCCCTGGTTCTACAAAGCCAGCCAAGACAGAATAAAAATTGGCTCGTGCGTTGGCATTTTTTGCCAAGAGTACCTGTTTGCCTTTATTGACACAGACAATAATCGATGGTGACAAGCGCGGATAGAACATCAGGCCGCAGTCTTGGCATTTCCGCGACCTGTCCTGGGATTCTCTTGTTGTCTCGCTACCACATTGGCCACAAAATTGGTGCGTCCGGAACCACTCAACGATTTGTTTGGCTCGACCGATTAGATAGAACAGGTCGATATTAACAGCGTTTAAAAATGTCCAAAGGGATTCGAAATAATATCCCTCCGGTTCATCCGAATCTGAATCCACTTCAACGGCGAAGATCGCAGAATCATTGACCCAGCCTAGAAAATGCCGTGATCGGATGGTCAATCCGGCCCATCGAAGTTCATCCTCACTGAGGGGCTGCCAGATGTCGTGTTCGTCGCAGCCCAAGATGTCGCCATCGGAAACAACGATAAAGTGGCTATCGCTCGCGACATCAGGTCCCACGGTATCGGCTAGGAATGCTGTCTTTAAGTCTATGCTCTGCCAGTCCACTGCATTTCCTCATAAGGTCGTCATCGGATAAGGACTCTAACACAACCGCTTGATTCATCGCATCTCAATTGGGGAATGCGATGGCGATACTAAGGTTGTCAGCTTTGGCAGGGTTCGGCAGGGTGCCCAGATCTCGATGTGCTGCACACCTTGGGCTTTTAAGGGCTCAGCCACTTGGATCGCTGTTGTCATTGTGGTGATAACGTCATCAATTATGGCAATGCGTTTCGCGGTACAAGGCTTTTTTGCCCGAAAAGGGTTTTCGGACACCGTTAGACGTTCAGCCCTAGATCTGTATTTTTGGGCTTTGGTGATGCCGGTTTTGATCACCCAGTTCGTCATGACCGGTATGCCCAGCGCATGACCAATGGTGTCGGCAAGGATTTTTGCTGGATTAAAGCCTCGTGAACGCAGCGTTTGGCGTGAGCTGGGAACCGGTATCAGTGCGTCAATCGCGGTACCTGTAAAATGGGTGTTTTGAGTCAGACATAGGCCAAGGGCTCGACCCGTTGTCAGTGATGCCTGTTGTTTAAATTGATGGATAAGTTGTGGCACCGGGAAGTGATAGGCGAGGGTTGCCCTACAATTGTTGATGAGCCACCCAGGTTGTCGGCATGGGGATTGGCTGGGGTGGTAACGCCAAGGCAGCGCACATTGGGTGCAACCGGAAGGTAGCCAGGGAAGATCCAATTGGCAAGGCTCACAAATTAGGCTGAGCTGCTTTTGCGGCTGCTCGCACAAAAGGCAGGGTTGCCAAAAGCTTTGGCGCAATAAATCTAGCATGAGTCAACACCAGCCAATCGCATCACTGTCGAGCTATTTTTGGAGACCCTTGGGTTTTGAAAGGTGAGTCTAAGGCGTGAGCCTTGCTGGTTTTGGCTGGGTTCGACGGCAGTTATTGTCGGCGGCGTTATCGCACACTACAAATTGCTTTAGCAGCGGCATCCAGTAGGCAAGGAAAGCCAGATTGTTGGGGGCCTGATGGTCAACAAAAGCCGGCACCTTGGCCTCAACCGAAATGACAAAAAGCTGATCGCGCACCAGCGCCTTGATCAGTCTTAGATAGCCCACGTGCGGGTCACCCGTCTTTGGACAAAGAGTCATGACCAAAGCAATCTGATCGCCATATTCTCTGTCATGGCGTAATGGCGTAACGATGGGTTGATCACAATGGCGATTACGAGACCGCTGATGAAGAAGCGCCACCTCGAGGAGTTCAAGGCCTTCGGGTAGTGCCGTTAACTCGAGTGATAGGATGCCATTGGCCTCCGGTTGTTTCGAGCTCACCCCCTTATATTCTTCGATTTTGGTTCCGTTTTGGTCGTAAGAGTAGGTTTTAACAAAATGTTCAGGTATTGGACCATGTAGTAACGGAGCGCCAGCCGAAGTCATGGCGAAGAATGCCCAAAAGAGTGAGATCATGCGCGTCGAGCACAGAGGCTTGCGTGTTACTTGAGCACTGGCATCGCTAAATCTCATGGGCACATTATTGACCCGAAGCGCATTGAGCGGGCTTCGATGCGCATGTTTAATCGGTGACAGGCGCTGCGAGCTCAAGTCGATAGGTTTGGATCGCATCGTCTCTCATGGTGGTAATCTCAACGATGTCACCAGGGCTGTGCGTTTCGAGCAGAGACAGCATGGAGTCTTCATCGGTTACTGGCTCTTGATCAATGGCAATAATGACGTCACCGAGATGAATGTTGCCTCTGCGGTCCTCTCGAATACCCACCATCCCTGCCTTAGCAGCGGGTAGTCCGGGCTTTACGGCGAACACGGCGACGCCTTTGATCTTCAGGCGCTTAGTCCAAGAATCTGACAGCGATTCAATGCCTAGAACAGGACGATACAGTTTGCCGTATTTCTTAAGTTGTGGAATCAAGGTCTTCAGCGTGGCAACGGGTATGGCAAAGCCAATGCCAGCACTCGCTCCTGATGGACTGTAAATCGCGGTATTGACGCCAATGAGTTCGCCTTGAGAGTTTAGAAGCGGGCCGCCTGAGTTTCCTGGGTTAATTGCCGCATCGGTCTGAATAACATTGGAAATCGTTCGATTATTCATTGATTTAATTTCCCGACCAAGGGCGCTGACGACCCCTACCGTGAGCGTTGTATCAAGGGCAAAGGGATTTCCTATAGCAAGCACTTTCCGACCAACAGCAAGGCGGTTGGAGTCCCCGAGCGGCAAGGGGGTTAATTCGGAAGGAGGCGCTTCAATTTTGAGCAGGGCGATGTCTTTTTCGGGTGAAGTGCCAATGACCGAAGCGTCATATTGCTTGCCAGATTGCAACGCAATGGTGATCTTGTTGGCGCCATAAATCACGTGAAAGTTGGTGACGATCAGACCCGAAGCATCCCAGACGAATCCGGTGCCTGAACCTCTAGGGATTTCAAGCACATTGAGCGAGAACCTTTGTCTGCGCAGCTGAGTGTTAGTCACAAAGACAACCGAAGGACTGGCCGCCTGAAATACTTCGATATTGTTGGCCTCATCTTGGGTCAGCGTAAGGTCTTTGCCTGCTGAGTCCTCTGCGACAGTTGAAGCCACACCTAAGGTCAGCAACGTGCCGGCAGCCGTAATGAGTCCAAGTAAACCTACCAGCCAAATCCGATTCATGAGGTAGTACCGATTAACGTGTTGTGGGCGAGACTTGCTCTACAACCTGTTGGACATCAATAAATTGATTGAGTTCATAAAGATCCTCGGCGGTGAGATCACCGATGGTCTGCTTTAAACGCAATGTGTCGGTAATGTACCGATATCGAGCGCTGGCAAACTGAAACTCGGAGAGAAACAGCCTTTGTTGGGCTAGCAGTACATCTACAATATTGCGCGTACCCACCTCATAGCCGGTTTCCGTTGCAGACAACGCCGAGCGGGCTGACTCGATGCCTCGCAGACTGGCTTTGACGCGAGCGACATCAGTATTAATCGCCGTATATAGCGCGCGCACATTTTCGCTAACCTGTCGCTCGGCGTAATCGAGGTTGTCTCGGGCTTCAACAAGCCGATATTCAGCCTGCCGGACCAAAGATCGGGTGCCTCCGCCGGAATAAAGTGGCAGCGTCAGTTGCAGACCATAAATTTCGGTATCAGAGCTACTGGTCTGGAAAGCGCTTGGATTTTTACTCGTTTGAGAGCTGTAGCTGATTTGCGCGTCAAGAGTGGGCAGGTGACGAGATTTACTAATAGCCGCTTGCTTTTCGGCAGCGGCTAGGGCGGCTTTGCCAGCCAGTATATTGGTATTGCGAGTCAGTGCAGCCTGTACCCAAGCCTCTTCGCTAAGCGGATCTGGATTACGCACCGGGAAGTCATCGGCGAGTCCATGAATGGCACTAAAGGATCGGCCTGTTAATCGCATCAACGGCTCGAAGCTTCTCGCTTGTGCCCCTTCAGCTTCGATCACACCGACGGTTGCCCGATCGAAACTGGCTGTAGATTCCAGCACATCTGTAATAGCAACTAAGCCAACGTCAAATCGCTGCTGTACTTGTTCCATCTGCCTTTTGACGGCGTCCCGCTCTGCGTTAGCCGAATTGAGCCCATCTTGGGCTTCTAAAATTGCTAGATACGTTTCTGCAACCCGCACAATGAGGGCCAAAGTCTCCGCCGAGTAGCCTGCCGCGGCTTGGTCACGAATATTCTTTGACTGTTGGTACTGATACCACCGGTCCATTCTGAAAAGCGGCTGAACCAGCCCTGCTCGCCAGGATTCACTGGTGGTGGTCGTATCTAAAAAAGTGGTGTCACCGGTTACTGGATTAAAATCTCTCAGAGATGGACTGGTTGTGTCGGAGTAGCTGCCGGAAAGCGATAAGTTGGGCAATAGGCCCGCAAGCGCCTGAGGAACCACTTCACTTTGAGCCTGAAAAGCCGCTTCAGCGGCACTCAATTGTGGGTCATTGACGATTGCCAGTTGATAGACGCCAGAAAGATCGATGGTCTCTGACCGGCTGACAAGACTGGTCAGAAGTAGCGCCAATCCAAGCAGTATTGAACATTTATTCATAATTACAAGCTTCCGCTCAAGGCCGAATGTAAA
>JADHNJ010000036.1 GCA_016779565.1 Pseudomonadales bacterium | reverse complement strand
AACCTGCAGAGGGAACCGCTGTAGACACAAACTGGATCAACTTTTGGCAAACAGCCGAAGAGGGTGAAGCGTCGGCCCAAAATTTTCAGGCGTCAGCAGAAGGGCAAGCCATTCGTAGCGCCTTCGATGAAGTGTCTAGTTGTCAGCCGATTCAACCCTGGGATGGTTGGTTATTGAGAGCGCCTGCTGCGGCTGAATAGCAGGTAACTCGATGGAGGTTAGACGTAAGGCAGTGTTTGAGCGCAAGCCGATTAGGCTTGCGTTTTTTTTAGGCGGATCCTTGTTAGTGGGCAAATACTTGATATTCGCCTGTGACCTGTGACCTGTGACCTGTGACCTGTGACCTGTGATCTGTGCCCCACGAGTGAGCGTGACGTCGGTTAGAAATCGTGTGGCGCAGGAAACACCAGGCGTTTTTCATCGGAAATCGAGTCTTGATTTAACGTTTTTGCGATAGCGCAAAGGGGTTGTACAGGCATCAGTCCCTTGTTTTTTTGGGGTTACGATCAGCGCCTCCTAGCAGCGACCAAAGTGTCTCCCGTAATATCGCTAATTGTTAAAAAACAATGCTTGATGCGTTATTAACGTTTTAGGAAATATGACGGTGGAGTCTAATAAATGTTTGAAATGTCTGATGTCGCACAAATCATAGCCGCGTTTGGCGTCATGCTTTCGATGCTTACCGTGGCTAAACAAATTTATGACAATACTAAACAAGCAAAGTTAGCCAATTGGGGTGTGCTGTCCGAACGTTATATGTCGGTCTATCGTCAAACCAGCGACCTAAGGCTGGCAGAGATTATTGTTAGAGGACGGGCTGATTTCGAATCACTTACCGCTGCCGAACAGCTCGCTTTTGGTCATTTTTTAGAAAATCTTTGTATTGCCAACGAAGGCGCGCTGGTGATGGCCAGAAGCTTTACCCGTGAGGATACGGGTATGGTCGACCTGTTTAATCGGCACATCAGTTGGCATCTAAGCAGTCAGGGTGCAAGGGCCTGGTTTGAACAATTTCAGCGGGAACGTGGGTTTCCCGACGACCTCGCCCGGTCGATTCGAAAGGCAATCAACCTAGCTCACGAATCTGGGGGTTAGCGATGACAGGCGCATGTGGGCGGACTTTGCCAGGTATGCCGGCCCGCCTTAAATTTGATTCGCGAGCTTTAGAAGCGATATCGAAGCTTAACGGTAAAGCTGTCTGCCTGCGGGTCGTCCCAAGGCCTTTGATATAGCTTTCCTAGGCTATTCTCCTCATCGAGGGCAATAATCCTACCGCCCTTGGAATACACTACATAGAGGTAGGCCAGTGGTAGTACCTCATAGCGATAGCGAACTTGGAATGCTAGATCGCTCAAACTAAAAGGCGGTAAATCAATGGCCGCGGGATTTAAACTTCCAGCTAGGTCACCCAGGTAAGCGCTCGGTTGCCTTGCAGTGAAGGCAACAAGCTGCGCCTTGATCCTTAGCTCGTGTTTATCGCCGCCGAACCAATTCATTGACGCCACCGTTGTGCGCTGTTTTCGTTCGTAAATACCGAGCAAGTTGCCCTCTATCCAGTTCAGCCAGTCGCGCTCGCTCGTGTGTTCATACATCAAGGTGAAATTGAGGTTATCTTGGGGCGAAAAACTTGCTTTAGCCTGATAGGTCGTGGCAAAGCCTAAGGCGGAATACCATTCAGACCCTTTGCCGCGGCTTACTTTGAACGCGTAGTTAAAAAATTTGCTCGAGGGGCCCATCACCTGGAGCTGCGTACCGTAATTCTTTGGTTTGCGGATAAACGGCGCAACAATGCTGTCCCGAGTAATCCAAAAATCTTTACCCGCTGTGCGGTAGAAGTTTTCAAGCTTAAAACCCGCCGTGTTTTTAAAGTTGCCGCCATAGGCAAACTGTATGGACTCTCCAGCGACATCAAACTCTGCATCCGTCTCGATAGCGATGTTCGCTTCGATTTCGGTGGATAAAAGCTTGGACGCCTCACCAAAATCGGTGAATTTCCAGCCGTTATGACTTCCCCAATAGCTCCAATTGTTAATCATCTGATAGCCCATGTCGTTAATATCGACTTGGTCGTCAAAATACATGGTGCTGACGTTATGCCATCGGCCCTTACCGGGGGATGCGGTGAAACCTGCTCGTAATGCTTGACCAGATGAATGTGTGTCATCGATCCCTTGATCAATGTCGGAACCCATGATCACTGTTTCAATTCTCAGTTTATCGGTGGGGCGATAGGTAAGGTCTAACGCGTGTACCGTTGCGGTTCGGTCAAGCACTGGTCGTTCGGCATAGGTACCCAGGTAGCCGATGGCCAATTGCTTAGAATCGCGCTTCAAGCGCAATGCGTAAAAGTCTTTGCCCTGACTATAGTCTTGGTCAGCCTCTGATGCGCCCAAAAATCCAAAATCTAGGGATTCCCCCTGCTGGGTATAGCGCACAGCGTAATCAATATCGGTAATCCCAACTTGTTCTGATTCACAAGCACTTTGGATCGTTCCCGCGTACTGCGCGCAGTTGTAATCTGGGGCGGCGCCGATGCGTCGAGTGTTGATGATATAAAACATTTCACTGCCCTTGACGTCAAACAGTGCATGATTTTCTGAAAAGAAAGGCCGCTTATCCGAATAAAAAGTTTCACTGGACGTAAAGTTAACAACCAGTTCATCACTTTCTACCTGTCCGAAATCTGGATTGACTGCAACATTGAGTTGTTTGCCAGAATCGATTTTCCAAAATACTTCCATGCCAATTTTGGTGTCAACCTGTTCGAGCACCCGATCCTCGGTAACGTTGACAAAGGGGAAAAAGTCCAATTTCGAGACGCTGTAATTCTGAAACGTATAATCATGGAATACCGACAGGAATTTTTCTTGTCTTGGGTTGCCTTTAATCGAGGTGTTAACCCGACCCTCTCCGACAATCATTCGCCAAAAACCTAGCTTCACCTTTCGAACGTCGCCATCTTGCGCCTTCATTGGCGCGACGCTCCAAGGAATAAACATCTCAGCGAACCAAGCGTCACCCTCGATATACGCTGCCGATTCCCAATCGGCATCCCAATCAGAATTCCCCTGGTTTTCGTTGCGATAAATGGTGTCAGAGATAGACCCACCGGCAGAGATGCTAAAACCATATGCGGTGAGGCCGTTGCCATCGAAATCTATAGAGACCCCGGCTTTATCAACATTTGCTCGTTCATCGTCTCGCTCATGTTGGTTGGATCGAATACTTGCGTTGGCTTGCTCGTTGATGAAACCAAAGTACATGCCTGACTCATCCTCCAGCACCAGCACCTTTTGCGTATGTTTTGGCGGCGCCAGGGTAAACGGAATGGATTCATAGTACTTGGTCCATTCTCGTGCCGAAGCCCACTCGACCTCATCTAACTTCCCATCAATGGTAATGTTTTGGGCAAGCGTCGGCATTGCGACATTTAAAAAAAATGCCGCGCAGGCTGCTCGCTGAAGAATATGAGATAAATGCAATTAAAGACTCCCAAACCTGCCCGCGGCAGCCGTGCCTGATGGATGGTGTAAATCGACCTTTAGAACCCTAAGGCCTCTCGGCGTATCGTCGGACAACCCCTTGTGAGTCTACGTCCTGAGCCCATTAGACTGCTGCGCTGATGAGCGTGGCGTTCGCCATCAGAAGACGTTTTTTATTGGCCTGTCGAGCGGGTTATCGAGCGAATACGAGGGATGGTAACGCGAGAGGCAACAGCTAGGCAATCGACCAATAGCGCTTATTTGCGGTTTCGAGCACTTATTTGAAGCGCCCAGTGTTTAGTGATAGCGGCCTCGCTCTACCGAGTTACGCCGGTGTCGCTTTGTTTGGCTGGGTCGTTTTGCAAAACCTTAACTGGCCCTGTTCGTCTTCCTTGGCGCTAAGCCCACGAATTTACCCTCTAGCGCTCGCCATGAGTCCTATGATCTGGCCCAGCATTGCATGACTGTCGCTCGCGGCATGTAATGACAGAGATGATTTCTGGTGCCGGCAATACTTACGTTAGCAATCTGTCAGCGGCGATTACGGCGACGCATGGCCCTTTGGTTGTTTGGTTACGAAAGGTATTATGAGGTTGGTACGTTGCTCCTAAATTTCCTGCTCAATGATATTGAAGGCCCCTCGATTATGCTTGAACCAGACCACAACCCTAATCCTCGGTACATGGTTGATCCGCCGAGAGTCCTTCGATGGTTAATGTCAAAAGTTATGGGACGCGTTGCTAACACGGCGCAGATTCATAAAAAACGTCGGGCCTTTGAGGCTAAACGAAACCGCCAGAATGAACCCCATGTCGTTGAATATTTTCACCAACTGGATGACCCTTATTCGCACTTGATGGCTCAGGTCCTAGCGCAATTTGCTGAGCGTTACCAGGTTAAAGTCGTACCTTGGCTGATTCGTGCCACCGGCGGAAAGCATCAGCCGGAAATACAAAAGTTAAGGGCCTGGGCCCGCAAGGATGCACAACTGGTTGCCCCGCATTTCGGACTTGCCTTCCCAGAAGCAGCCGGTTTAATTCCAGAGGCAACCGCGTTGAAGGTTGCCGCCTCAAAGCTGATAGCCCTGGACGCAAAAGATTTTGTGCAGCAGCTCCAGTCAGTGAGCGAAGTATTGTGGTCCTCTGATTCAGAGGCGTCTGAGGTTGGCTCCGAGGCAGAGATTGAAGCTGCGCTCGATGCAGGTTCAGCGCGATTGGCCGAGCTCGGTCATTATTCAGGCGCCACCCTGTACTATGGGGGCGAATGGTATTGGGGCGTTGATCGTTTGTTCCATCTCGAGCAACGTCTGCAGGATCTCGGCGCTTGCCATGAACCGCACGCAGGCTATCTGGTACCGCGTCCCATCATTGATGTCGAAGGCATTGACGCGTCTGGATTGAATCTGGATTTTTATCCGTCTTTGAACAGTCCTTATACCTCGATCATATTTGATCGTACGATCGCGCTGGTACGTGCATGCGGCGTCAATTTTCATCATAAACCCGTGTTGCCGATGATTATGCGGGGCGTTGCGGCCACCCCTGCAAAAGGGCGTTACATTTTTTTTGATACTAAGCGCGAGGCTGACTTTTTTGATGTGCCTTTTGGACACCACGTAACTCCGATAGGCACGCCGACTCGACGCGCTTATGCGTTGCTGCCTTGGGCCAAATCTAAGGGTAAGGACGTTGCTCTGATGAGCGGCTTATTGAGACTCGCTTTTTCTGAAGGCAAAGCCTTGCATCAATCAAAAAATCTACGCTCAGCGGTGGAAGCGGCTGGTCTTGATTGGTTCGAGGCGCAGGACCATATTCAGCGCGATGATTGGAAGCCGTGGGTCTCGCAACATCATGAAGAAATGGTTGAAGGCATGGGCCTATGGGGCGTGCCCAGTTATCGCCTGAGCGGGCCAGAGGGGCAGTCTGACCTAGAAGTATGGGGGCAGGACCGGTTGTGGTTGGTTGCCGCAGAGATCCGTCGCAGAGCAAACTTATAAGCACCTTCTGTTAGGCATGAGCGAGCACCTGGCAGCGCTTCATGAGACGGCGAGAATTTGGGTCGAAGTCATCGCGCCGATGCAGCACCCGCCTGTTATCCCAAATAATAAGATCAAACGGTTGCCAGGTTTGCCGCCAAACGCGCTCGGGTCGTGTGGCATAGTGCCAAAGCTCGTCTAACAGTGCTTCACTATCGGCAAGGGATAAACCAGGCACATAGGCCCACTCACGGCGGCCCAAATACAACGCCTGCCTACCGGTTTCCTCATGCCTTCGGATAATAGGGTGCACAGTGCCAGGTGCCTGCCGTGGGTCATCGAAAGGTTCAAAGCCCGGTCGCAGGCTACCGATGCTTGTATGGGCGGCGTTGTGCTTGATGGTTAAATCGGCTATCCGTAACTTGAGGGCCGCTGGTAACGCCGCAAAAGCGGCATATTGGTCAGCAAAGTAGGTGTCTCCACCAGTCTCTGGTATTTCGATTCCGAGCAAAAGACTTGCAGGCGGTGGAGCTGAGACATAGGTCATATCTGAATGCCAACTCGCCTCAGCATTGCCAAGACCCCCGATAGGCTTGCCGTCAACGACGATGTTTGACAACTGAGTGACAAATCGATTTTTGACTTTGGCTTTGGCTGCCTCAGACATACGGCCAAAGGGGATTTCTTCTAAAGGTCCAAATCGAGCGCTGAATGTTTGTAGGACATCCTCATTAATATTCTGCGCCCTCAGCCTTACGACACCAAATTTGAGCCAGGCCTGGAAGATTATCTCAAAGGTTTGATCGCTTATATGGTGTAGGTCTACGCCGGAGATATCGGCGACAAAGTCATTTTGAATGGGCGTTACCTTGATGGTCATTAAAGGTCCCTACAGAGTCTTAGGTGTCGTCGGCTGCGGCGCTCGGAGCTAATACTCGAGCAAGGCACTTTATTCGATCATGATCAGATGCTAGGCATCGTCGATGCCGTGAGCGGTTTGCCAAGCTCAACTTGGTTTGCTTCTAGAGCCTGCGCTGTAACCCGACCTCGTCAGTGGTTGCCAGGCTGCGCGGTCCCCCCTCGTGATAGTAAGGCTTTAGCGCTTTAACCCCGCGCCTTAGTCAGGTCAGGCCTTGGGTTGTAGTTTGAGCAGCTAACAAAGTGGCCTAGCACCGCATAGTTTCTCAAGGTCCTTCCTCAGTCAAGCTTACCAATGTCTGTCCCGCGTGTCTTTTGCGAGCAATGGCGTACCAGGGGGCAACTTGTATGAACTCAGCAGTTAAGGCAGTGCCGCCGGCTTGGCGCCGCAATAAGTGCACAAATCACAGCTTAGCACGTAATCCAAAGGGTGTTGTCCTAGGCTACTCTCGGGCGATTAGCCTAGCTGAATGGGATGACATCCCGGGCCCGGGGCGGCCATAAATTTCCAAATTTCGAGTGCGCGCTTTATCATCTAGGGCAAGCGCTTTCACAAGTAGAGACAGACATTTGAATTTAATTAGTGATGAGATTTTGATCGACTCGGGGCAGCAGATAGCCACTTTTAACCCTGTGTATCCCATGTTTGAGGAATTTCGGTTTTGGGATCCGGCGGCTTGGACCCGCGGCCACCCATTTTCAGCCTATCAAAAGATGCGAGAATCGGCGCCGGTGATGTGGACCAAAACCGATAAGAAGTCATCAGGCTTCTGGTCGGTGACTAAATACCAGGACATCAAAGAAGCAGAGTTGGCACATAAAGTGTTTTCTTCCCAGCGCGGTAGCATCAACATGGGCGTGCCCGACCGAAAGCACTGGCGCCCCGAAAAATTGGTTCCAGCGGCGTATAATTCACTGATTAACCTGGATGAGCCATTGCATCGCGAAATGCGGATGCAGCAGAGCAGTTTCTTTTTTCCGGGTTATATCGAAAAGATTCGCGACCGGGTGGGGATAAAGATTGATGCACTGCTTGATGATCTAGAGGCCAAGGGCCCGGTGGTTGATTTTGTCAAGCTATTCTCAGAAGATTTGCCGCTCTTCACCCTCTGCGAGATGCTTGGGATCGATGAGGCTGACCGACCTAAGGTCAAGGTTTGGATGCACCATCTTGAAATGGCGGCGCAGTTTCTCACGAACCCATGGCAGACATTCTTCTCTGAACCTATGTTTCCATTTCGTTTTAATCGGGTCGTCAACGATATGTTTAGCTATGGAGAGGCAGTCATGGCGGACCGTCGAGCCAACCCGAGGGATGACCTACTCACTGTGATCGCCCAGTCGAAGTTGGATGGTGAGGATTTACCGCAGCCGTTTTTAGATGGATCCTGGCTTCTGATCATATTCGCTGGTAATGATACCTCCCGAAACTCGTTGTCAGGCACCATACGATTGATGACCGAGTTTCAAGATCAACGAGCGATGGTTCTGGCGGATCCTTCGTTAATTCCGCAAATGTCAGAAGAAGCCTTACGTATGGTTTCACCCGTTATGCATATGCGCCGGACCGCGACTGAAGATACAGAACTCAATGGGCAACGCATCGCCAAGGATGAAAAGTTGGTGCTTTGGTACGGGGCAGCCAATCGGGACCCAGATATCTTCCCTGATCCGGATACGTTTAATTTGCACCGAGATAACGTTGATAAACATCTCGCCTTTGGCCATGGGGTGCATAAGTGTCTTGGGTCTCGTATCGCAAAAATGCAATTGCGGATGGCCTTCGAACGGATTTTTGATCGATTTCCTCAGATTGCCTGGACGGGTAAGCAAACGATAGCGCCTAATCCGCTTGTCCATGCCATCTCAAGCCTAGAGGTAAATTTGTACGGTGTTGGCGGTAAACGTCCGACCAAGATCGCGATGTCATCTCCGTGATGGGCAGTCTTCAGCGCTTTCCCACAATCGCTTAAGGACGCTACGGGACTTGGTTGGGTATCAGCGGTTGAAAGTCTCGCCTACCCGCGGTCAGGTCATTGATCGCAATATCTAATCAAAAGCTTGACCGTCAACGCTTAGGTAGTTCGATCAAGCCGGGCTCAATGCCTTTGCCTCTCAGCCAATCTCTGAGCACGTAGCCTGTCCCCGTGGGCCACACAAGGCAGGCCTCCGGTGGTACCAGAATATAGCTGTCTAGCTCTTCGTTTAAGGTGATGGTGCCAGACGCTTTGACATGATAGCCGACGATAATTTGATTCATGACCTCAAAAGGATAAACGCCGATAAGACTAGGGGCTGATGCGTCGAGGTCGAGCTCTTCTTTGACTTCTCGCACAGCGCATTCAGCGGCGCCCTCGGCGTGATCGACAAACCCAGTAATTAGACCGTTGAAATTTCCTCGCCACGATCGGTTGTGGGCAAGTACGACCCTGTCTTGAAATTCCACGACCACCGCTGCAACTGGGGTGGGGTTATCGTAATTCACAAACCCGCAGGCTTTGCTGCACTCAAAACGATTGGGCCGCACCTCGGCTAAGGGTGCGGCGCACATGGGACAAAACTGATATTTTTTCACGGAATACGTGTCCTTAGACTTGAGAGCTTTATAAGCCAAAGGCTACTGCATGCTCCCAGTTTTGAATGAAGGTTCCGAATCTAGTCGAAAAAACCCCGGTAGGTCAAACCATAGCCTCATGCCGTTGTGGTGGGATGTCCATTCGGCCAATCTGCCGAACGTCGTTTACGCCCGGATAGCAGGTTGCAAGGCTCGATACCAGCGCAATTTCAGGATAGGCTATCGACCGATTCCGTGATTTTTTGAATACAGAGTGTCGACCTATGACAGCAACGCCCAACGAATTTGATCCGGTCAATATTGCTCAGAAATCAGAGCCTGAAGCCCAAATGTATCGCGCAGAGCAGGCTGCGAAAGATCCAATGCAGTCGGTGCTAGCCGATAATCCCGAGATTTATTTTGTTCCACCAAAGCGCAGCCATGAGTGGGGGCAATGGGAGTACAAGGCGGGCGCTTATTACGACACTACTACGGGTGACAAACATCCCTTTTGGCGGCACCAAAGCCTACCTAGGCCTAGCAAAGATATAGCCCGTTTGCGATCCGACTTTGTGCTTTGGGGGTATTGTATGATCGCCGATGCCTTGTCAGATACCCAGGTAGCGTCAGTACTGCAAAGGGTTTTGGCACAAGCCGAGGGCGAGCGTTTGGCAGGTATTGCTCAGAAAACGCCCAGCGGACAGAACATTAATTGTTGCATTAACAAGGGTCGTTGTTTTGAAGGATTGATTGAGCAAGATCCAGCTTGGATGCAGGGTGGTCCATTGATCGAGCAGCTTGTAACCGAGGCTCTCGGTCAAAACTGGATATCGACCTCTCTGATCGCCTCGATCGCTTTAAAAGGTGGCGTACCCCAAGCGCTGCATCAGGATCAAGATATCGCATTGGATTGCCGCAGCCCACTGACGATTAATCTGCTCACCGCCATTACGGCCATCGATGATGGCAATGGGGGCACCCTGGTGATCCCCGGTAGCCATAAGGTGCTATCTGCAGCCCTTCGAGATCAACGGCCCGTCGGTAAGTTACCGCCGGCAATTAATCTAGACGCACCAGCCGGAACAACGATTATAACCGACGGACGATTGTTACATTCGACTGGGATAAATCACACAGATACGCCGAGAGTCGTTATGTTAAATGGCATGCAGCACCCTCTCATCCGACAACAGGAGAACTGGATGTTATCGGTTCGGCCCGAAGTGCTCGAGCGGGCCAGTCCAAAATTGCTGCAACGTATGGGTTATCAGGCAACGAACGCGGCTCAAACCAATGAGGGGCATGGTTTTGGTGCTCGGGGGCTGGCCGGGGAGGCGGCTGGGGCCACTGTAGAATTTCGGCTTGCGATGGATCAGGGGGCCTACGTGAGGGTCGGTGAATTGGGTCCAGATTCGACGGCAGACGAACTTAATACGGCCTTCACCCTCAGAAAAGTCGTAGCAAAAGCCAGGGCCGGTGGTCGAAGTGCGCCTGTGGGCATTGGCGGCACGAAAGCGAATCCATAGTAGGCACGGCTAGGCTCGAAAAATCAGTGTCGTTCACGTTACATTGGGTGTCGTTAACATTAAATGTCGGGCGTAAGATCAGAGAACTGCGATAAACATTACGATCATGACAACGAAATAGCCGATGAGCGCAACCGCCCATCGGATACCGTAGCTGGATTCTACTTTTTTGTTGGCGGAATCTTCGAGTGGGTGATGCCGTATATTGCTCATGACCATGGTCGCCAGCCAAGCAACGGTGATGCAGCTTACCGCGCCCAGAACGTTCCACCATAACCAGGAGAGCGCTGGGAACCATTGCCAAGCCATGACGTTTGCAGCAAACCCAGCCGCCAAACCTATGCGAGCCGCGCCACCAGAAACCGCGCGCGTCAGCAGCGCGAGAACAAAGACACCTAAAATAGGGCCATTGAACAAAGAGCCTATTTTGTTGATCGCCACTAAAATCGACGGTGAAATATCATCCACCCAGAATGCAAGCAACATGGCAAGACCACCCCAAAAGAGGGTGCATGCTTTGGCAACGCTGATCCACTGAGTCTGTGGTAAGCGTTGGCCCCATCGGCTGGGCATTAAAAAGTCGCTCACGGTGGTTGCGCTTAATGCGTTGAGCACCGAATCTAAAGATGACATGGCCGCCGCGAGGAGCGCAACCAGCGCCAAGCCTAGCCAACCCGGGCCCATCGTTTCGATCATGTATCGTGGCAACGCCATATTAAAATCTGGTCCGTTCGACTTTTGAGGCAATCGGTCCACAAAACCAGGGTCCACTCCAGCATAGGCTGCTAGTCCAACCCCGATGGCACAATACAAACACACCAGAGGCAGTCTAAAAAAACCATTCAGCGCCAGAGCGACTTGGCCGGATCGTTCTGATTGTGCGGTTAACAGTCGCTGGGCTTGGCTCTGATCTAACCCGTAATAAGCCACATATAAAAACAAGCCTCCAATGAGCATGGGCCAAAATGCAAAGTCCTTGCCATCCCCTAGACCGTGGCCACTGAAATCAAATACTCGTTCCCTAGACGAGTCGTTCAAGGTCAACCATGTTAACGGATTGACGTCGCCGCTCCACAAGGCGACGAAAATCCATATCAAGACGAGAAGTAGGACCACCAACTGCAGGACATCTGAAAAGATGACGCCATTGATGCCGCCGAAGTAGTCATAGATCACCGTAACGAGACCAAAAATCAGAACCGCATGAGAAAAAGATAATCCGGTAATCAGCGACAGAATCGAAGCGACGCCATAGATAGTGATGGCTGCGGCTAGAACCCGTGCAGCTTGAAAGATGCCGCTTAACCAAATGCGGGTCTGTCGATCGAACCGCGATTCCAGTAGGGCATAGATCGAAAAGCCTGAATTGCGATATAGCGCTGGAAAAACCCACAAAATCAATACGGCCATTGCTAGCGGTACTGCGAGTTCGTATTGCAACCAAATCAGCCCGCCGCCAGCGACAAACGCGACAAATGCAGGCGCGCCGAGAATGCTATTGGTCGAGCATTGGGTAGCCAACACCGACATGGCGATGGACCAGGGCCCGCGTTGCCGAGCGCCAAGGAAATAGTCTTCAGCGCTATCTTGGGATCTCGATAACCACCACCCCATTAGGATCATGCCCGCGAGATAAGAGCCAATGACCCACCAGTCCAAGGTGTTTAAGCCGGTCAAATCAATGTGCCAGGTTGGAGACGTTTAGATTAGAGATCCAGCGGCTTTGATAAGCATCAAGCCGCAGAAATTTGTCGTTAGCATCGAGCGCTTCACCGGTTATTAAATCAACCCAGGCTTCACCTTCTATGAGATTAAGCCTCGACAATGGGATAACTTGCTCGGTTCGCGTGAGATTATGGAGACAAAAAATACTTTGTTCTCGCTGTCGGCTTTGCCGCCAAAATGCAAACACGGCGGCGCCTGCGTCCATCGTAAATTGTGTCGCATTGGGATGAAAAGCGGGTTGTTTCCGGCGTATGCTCAAAAGTTTTTGCAGACCCTTGAGCACCGCTAACTTGGTAGGCTCTTGCTCAAGCGCCTGATCGAGGGCTTTTTCAGTCCATTGTGGCCGATTGATCGCTCGATTGTGACCCGTTGCCGATACCCTATGCGATGCATTAGGGGTCGCGAACAGACTGGGAAAATAAACTGCTGGGACGCCCTCAAGGCCAAACATCAGCGCATGTACCAAGAGAAATTTCGATGCTTGAAGTTGCTCATTGTCATCATCTGTCGCGCAGGCGGAAAACAGACTGATATTGAGTTCATAGGGCACGATATCGCCATTCAACTCTCGCACCGATATCAGTCCGCCTCGTGTTTTCATCAAGGTCACGAGGTGTTCGAGTTCAGACTCAGGGAGAATGCCCTCTGCGGGCCTGAGACCAATCCCGTCATGTGAACTCACAAAGTTCAGGTACGCTGTGCCGTCGCGGGCTGGTGGCATGCCCATCATCCATTGATTGAGAAATGCTGCCTTGCCGAAGGTCACTGCGTGTAGCACGAGGGGGGGTAGCGTAAAATTGTATATCCAGTGTGCCTCATTGGCATTGCCAAAATAGGACAAGTTCTCTCTGTTGGGGAGATTGGTTTCGGTTATAAGCACTGCCTCTTGCTCGCGGTGCTCGATCAATGTGCGGAAAAGGCGAACAATCTCGTGGGTCTGAGGAAGGTTCACACAGTTGGTGCCAGACACTTTCCAAAGGTAGGCAACGGCGTCGAGCCGAAATACGGTGATGCCTTGATCTAAGTAGAACGCGATAATCCCGATCATTTCGAGCAGGACATCTGGATTACTATAATTGAGGTCGACCTGGTCGTGACCAAAAGTGCACCAGACCTGCTGGGTACCTTCAGGTGTTTGGACCTCTCGAAAAAGCGGTGTCGACCGCGGTCGCACAACTTTGGAGACGTCCTTTACGCTTTCATCTGTAATAAAGTAGTTCGCACCAGGCGAAGCCTTGGACATAAATTGGAGAAACCATTGGCTTCGGGCTGAGCAATGATTCAGGACCAAGTCGCCCATGACGCGATAACGATTGGTAAACTGAATGATATCGTCCCAGTCTCCCAGGCTTTCATTAACTTGTCTGTAATGAATGACTGAAAAGCCATCGTCTGAGCTGTATGGAAAAAAGGGCAGCAGATGCACGATGGAGAATAGCGATTCGGTCCAACGTTCAAGCGCCTGGTAAAGTGTGCGCAATGGCGCCTGCCCTTCAGCGGTAATACTGTCGCCATAGCAGATGATCACCGCATCGGCTTGTGTCCAAGCATTGCGATGTCCCTCTGGGGTGCAAAGGTGCTTCTGGTACTGCATGAGATCAAGACAGCGAGACGCAAGGGTTGGGGCATCTTCACCAGGATAGATAATCTCAAGATGATCAATGACGCGCTCCCTGAGTGTTGCTAAGGACTCAGGCAGCACGCGCCGACCCATAGTCTTTTTGATCCAAGTCAACGGCTTCTCTGAGTTTAGGCAATATGTTTGGAACTGCGCTCATGACCCGGGTCCAGTGGGGTACAAAGGGCTGATCCATTGGTCGGCTCAGAAACGCCTCTCCAGCTTTAATAAGGTTTTCAGCAAAGAGTTCGACGATCTGTTCTTCGGCATTGAGATCCAGTTGAAGGCCATTCATCTCTGCGTCGCAGCGATAACTGTCAATCAGATCCAATGCAACGCGTAAGTAGGTCGCCTTGATCGTTCGAAATCCCTCTTGACTGAAGGTCACGCCATCGGTGGCGAGTTTTCTAAAAAGGGCTTTGGAGATATCGATAGACATTCGTGACAGACCGCCTTGATCATTGTCTTTAGAGACTTGTTGATGTTTGTGATCATAGATGTCGGCAATCTCAACCTGACATATTCGGCGGGTAGAATAGTTTCGAAGCATTTCGACCAGCACGCCAACTTCAAGCCCCCAATCACCAGGGATACGCAATTCTTTCATGGCATCTCGTCGCATCGAAAATTCCCCAGCGAGGGGATAACGAAAGCTGTCCAAAAAGGTTAAGTACTCATGGTGGCTCGCCGAAAGACTATGCTTTAAAGCTCTAACAAGGGGTGTTACCAGCAGCCTTGAGACACGGCCACCCAAAGTTTCGTTGCCGACACGGGCATAAAATCCCTTGCTGAATTGAAACCGAAAACTCGGGTTGGCAACCGGATAGATAAGTTTCGCCAGCATTGAACGATCGTAGGTTTTGATATCGCAGTCATGGAGCGCTACCGCTTCGATATCTGGGTTAGCCAACGTGTAGCCCATGCAATACCAAACGTTACGGCCTTTCCCTAGTTCCGTTGGCGCAACGCCTGCTTCACCGAGTTGCTTGTGAATGGCTTTTAAGCGCGGTCCGTCGTTCCAAAGCACATTGACACGTTGGGGCAATTGCTTAAAAAAAGATAGCGCGTGCCGGTACTGAGTTTCCGTCGCCTGATCCAAGCCGATCGTAATGGTATCCAGATAATCGACGTTTTTGAGTTCATTGACGATGTGGTGCAAAGCCGGCTGCTCGAGTTCACTGTAGAGCGAAGGCAGAATAAGCGCCATGGGCCGAGCCGCTGAAAAGGCTTTCAGCTCTGCTTCGATCGCCTCAAGCGGCCGCTTGGTGATATTGTGCAGCGTGGTAACTGATCCGTGTTGAAAACTATCTGCCATCGTTATTTTTCTCCATTACCACTCTTTTTTTGTTGTTGAATACACGCCATCCCATGAACGGTGCCCAGTCGCTTTGGAGGTCGGCCGCGCGCTCAAGGTCCTTAAGGTTTCTGTATTGACCACGTCCGCCGTCGAATTTTGATTTCGGCTTAGCAAGTTCAGCGCGGCCTCCACACCTTCAATCCAACCATCGGGCGCGGGCGCTTCAGTCCGAATGAGCTTGTCGGCTTTAGGCGCGACATGGTGCTTGCCGGATCGTTTCACCACCACAGCTATGTCGCCGGCTTCCAACATGCGCTGGTCGTTGGGCGCATCACCTAATGCAACGACCTTGACCTGTGAGCCGGCCACCTGAGCAAAAGCCTGTTTGACCACCGTCAGCGCACTGCTCTTATCGTGCCGACCCTGTAGCGTCTTGAAGCGGGCCCCTGATTCAATTCGATAACCAAAGTCGAATGCCTTGGTCTCGACTCGAGCATACTGCTCGGCGTTGAGGATGAGTGGCAGCGAAAAAAGCCTGCGCCTAGCAGCATCGAGCGCGCTGCCGCTGAGTCCTGTGTGCTTAGCCATATCGTCAAAGGCGCTGGACACCAAATCCGGTGCTTCTGGGCAATAAGCCTCCTTGAATGCTAGGAGTTGGCTAAGGCTGCGTCCTAATCGAATGAGTTTCCAATGATCGAGGCTATCTTCGCGGGTTATTTTGGAGAAATCGAAGCGACAATCCTCTGGGTGAAACAAAATCCCGCCACCGTTTTCAACGATCATTGGTGCACTCACCCCAAATTTCTTCTGAAGTTCGACGCACTCAGCTGGTGTTTTACTGGTGTTGAACACAACAGGAATGCCACGCTTTGCAAGCTTTTGGACGCTCGTTGCAAGCGCGCCGAAGGCATAGTCATCGTGGTTGAGTAGGGTGCCATCCAAATCCGTGGCGATTAGGATGTGCTGCGCACCGGCACTCACGCTTGCGCCCCAAAACTGAACACACCTCTCAAGATTGGTGCGTCTGCTAGCTCGAGACAGGATTCAGCGTGAAATGGCAGTAACGCGACAGATTGAGATGCGGACCCAGTAAAAGCTGCCTTTACGGAGGAAACAGTGGGGTCTAAACGCGAGGTCCCTGAGTAGGTGTGATTCGTAGTTTTTATCATGTTTCAGGTGTGGCCTTCGAGAATTTGCGACCGGTACTCGTGGCTTTCAAGCGATGACTGCGGTGAATTGCTCCAAGCCCATTGAGTTGAGTCACGCGCCGCCTAGCGCCCAAGGTACCTTTCGTGAGCTGATAAAATCCTTGGGGAGTGCTGGCGACACAAAATCTTGATGCTGGCTTTTTTTGCATAGTGACTGACTGCTTTTGTGGAAACTGCATGAGAGAAAGCAAATATCGGACCGATTTATAGCGGCTCTGTCGGGCGCTTCCCTTAGTGGCCCAATAGATCCCCTGGGTACAGAGCTGACCAATTAGGCTGAGTTTAGACCGATGGCGTTGGCGTTGCGGTTCAGCTGTAGCGCGGTTGAGCTGAAGCGCGGATTAGGAAAAAGGTAGCAGACTTGGCAAGCCGAAGCGCAGTTGAGGGATATAAGGTGCTACGCTAGCCCAGTTCGATAAGAATTCAGGCCCAATTGTGGGGGCTATTGCTAACAAAGTCGTCCATAAATTCGGCACGCATAGTTGGCTCTTGGAAAGGCTGCACGGCTAATTTTAGTGGGTTTCCAGCTGAACCCCAGAACCTTCGTTGTAAAAGGGCGCGAGCGCAGCGGATAACCCTTGGAGGTTCAGGGGCTTTGTCAAAACCTCGACAAAGCCTGCCTCAAGGAATCGCGTCCGGGCCGTCGCATCGGCATTGGCGGTGAATGCAATCACGGGTATGGTGCTCTCTTGTTGGATCCAGTCAAGCAATTCCAAGCCGGTATGGTCAGGCATTTGTATATCTGTGATAACAAGATCGAAGACCTCCGCTCGAAAAAGCGCCATGCCTGCCAGCGCTGATTCGGCCATTGCAAGGTCGATGGGTAATTTTGCTGCCATCGCTTTCATGACGATGCGATTCATCGGAGTATCCTCAACGTAGAGTAACTTCAGATGCTGCTGGGTCTCTTTTTGATCTATCGACCAGCGATCAGTCTGGTTTTGCGTCAACATATTAAGGTCCTGTGGCGCAACCGTGGACCCCGTTTTCTCATGCCCGGTGTGTTCGTGGTTTCCTAACGGCTTGCTAATCATCGCTTCTGAGTCTTTGGCTTTCAATTCAGCGGCGACTGCCGTTTCGCTGGTAGTTGTGCCGGCTTCGAATTCAGGGTTGGATTTGGTGAGGGGCTGTTTCGCTTCCTCTTGCCGAATTTGGTCAAATTCAACCGAGAATGAAAATCTAGACCCCTTTCCCAAAGTCGACTCAATTTCCAATCGACTACCCAATGCCGACAGGATTCGATTAATGATTCCGATCCCCAAGCCTGTTCCGACTTGGGGTAGGGCAACCGATTGTTGTTCTCTGGAAAAGGGTTCATCAATCTTTTGCAGAAAATCCTCGCTCATACCGATGCCCGTATCAGCAACCACTACCTCCAGCAAGGCGCGATCTCCTTGTCTCAGGCAATTGAGGTCTACTTTGACCTGTCCTGACTCGGTGTACTTTTTGGCATTGCTCATGAGATTGTTAAAGACTTGCATCAGCCTGCCTATATCCGCATAAGCGGATAGATCGCCGTTCATCTCCCAAGCGGCGCTAAACGAAACCGGTGAATCTTGAAACATGACCTGGCCAACGCGATCAATTCTTTCAAATAGGTCATCCATGACAAACCACTCTGGTTTGAGCTTCACGCCTTGAACTTCCGTCTTTTGAAATTCAAGCAACTGGTCGATGAGTTGAAGCAGTGCCTCGGACGACTCTTTACCGATGCGAATCAAACCCCGACTTTGCTCATGGTCGGGCGCTATCGATCCAGAGATTAGGTCGAGACTGGCCATGATGCTGTGCAGTGGGGTGCGTAACTCGTGGGACACATTGGCGATGAACTCGTTTTTGGTGGCCAGGGCCTGCGCCAAGTCGAGAGTGCGTTCGGTAACTTTGGCTTCAAGATCAGCCAGCAACTGCTGATTGTCTTGTTCTCTAGCGGATAACTCATCTCTTAAGTGACCGAGGACATGCGACAGCTGCTGTAACTCGTCTGAGTGTCCGTTGGTCTTAGGCTGTGCGAGCACTTTGCTGGCAGAGTTTTGGATTGAACCCATTTTGACCGCGGTAGCAATTGCCTCTTGCACCGGTCGGATCACTCGACGAGTGACAATAAGGTATAACACCAACTGGGTTACCAACAAAATAAAGAACACAATATAAAAGGGTGAGTTAAGCTCGGCCAGACGTGCTTCGAAAGCCTCGTATTCATAGACGGCTACGACCGAACCCTCAACATCGTCACTGGCAAAATCAACTTCAGAGAATAAAAACCTATCTTCCCGCCGGCCAGAGATCATGGGTTCAGTGAAGGCCTCTGGATAGACCGCAAACGGATCATCACTTGTATCTTCACCCAGATAAATTGCAACAGCGGTGATGCCAGAGGCTTCAGCTAAATAACCATTGATATCGGATAATAAATTGAGTTGCTCTAGCTCTAAAGCAGCGACCACGCGAATCGCGACTGCTTGGGCGGCACCGTCAAGTTCACCTTGGATGCTTTCGGTCAACGATTGCGCCTGTCTCTGAGGAACAATCCAGAGCAAAATCCCTGCGGTTATTAGCACGGCTAGTAAGCCTGGTAGCGAAACTCTTGTGGCAATCGACCGAAAATTCATAGCGGATCTAGGACGACAACATCCAAATTCAGTTGCCCATCGACTTTGATCGCACCTGCCGCACCAGGGGTTTCTCGCACATATTGCAGGACCTCCTGACCAGAAGCCAGAAATCTTGGTGGATCACCTCGACCGCTGAATGCAAGTTTTAACCAATGGCGTTGGAACGCTACAGCATCTCGAAGTCCTAGCGCCTGCGATAAGTCGTCAAGTTCACCAGAGGCTTTCGATGGCAGTACCAATTTGATAGCAGAGCCATCTTGCCAGCGCACGCTGCGACCCATCAGTACTGAGCGAGCTGTCGTTTGATCATCAGACAGTTTTGCAGTTCCCTCGGTAACCTTGTGAGTAATCATGACCCAATGGGGTTGGGTCGCTGATTCTGCCTCAAAATCTGCAAAGGTTAGGCTCGTCAACGCCAAGGACAAAACCAACAATGTCCGCGTCGCTAATTGAAAATAGCGAAAAGGCTGCATTGGTTATATCCCGAACGCAAATTGCAGTCGAAAAGCGGTTCCAGCGAACTCGCGATAACTGCGATTGACATCTTCGCGAGTCAGCTCAAATTTCAGCGACGCCGCCGACCCAAGCAGCCATTCAAGACCAAGGCCTAATTTTTTGTTATCCCCCGCGGCAAAATGTCGCTCTGTCGGATCGACTGTCAAATAATCGGCAAAAACATAGGGGGTCATTGGTCCGGCTCCCTTAAAACCGATTCGCTGATAAATGCTGTAGCTTGTGTCAGACCCCTCACTACGAAACGCGAGTAGCTCAGTCAGTGCGTCAAACGCAGGGTTGTTATAAATAAGGGATGCCCCGAAGGCCTGATATTTTAAGTCCTCAGGAACCATATCAGCCATCATCGCGTTATGTTCAGCGCCGTGAGAGCTGTCTAACAAGTGGTCAATCAGCGTATCTTTATAGGCTGCGAGCCGTAGTTTTAGGTTATCGGTCGGCCAAAAGCCGGAGGAAGCGGTAAAACTCTTCACGCCAGATGGAAACACATCATCACCGGCGGATTGACCTGAGCCTAGTACAAGGTCATAAAACAGTCGCTTGGAGCCCAAGTTTTCTCCGGAAAAACGCAGTCCAACTTCATGGACGGGCACAAATTCGCTGAAGGCGAAGGGGCGGTCAATGCTGGGAAAAAACAGGCGGCCATGATGGAAAGCGTCATTCCACTCGTTAACGGGTGTGTGCATCTTGCCAAAGCTCATCCAATGATTTGTGGAGAGCTCATATCTGAGTCTTAATCTTTCGACCTTAACCGTGTCGGAGCGATATCGCTTTGGCAGGTAACTAATTTCGGAGAGGATCGACCATCTCGAGTTAAGACGGGCAGTTGTAAAGAGCGCGACCTCGCCAAGCTCGAACGCGTCAGAAATTAACGCATCTTTACCCGTCGCAACTTCTGCGTGACCGAAAACTTTTAGGTTCCAGTCGTTCGCACTCATACCCAGAGCGGGCAGGGGAAATACGAGCGTCATTAAAATGCACATGAACAATAATGCGCTGCACTTGAATTTCAGTATTGATGTAGCAGGATTCATATTTTGTACCGTACTCAGATCGCTAGGAAATGACGACAAGTAAGCCGAACTTGGACCGAATTATACCAGCAAAATAGAGGCAAATAGCGCCATAGGTATTTTTTGATAGCGCTAATGGTGATTGCCTACTGGGCCGCTTTTTGGCTGCCTAAGCAACTGAGTTTCGAAGCGTAGAACCACCGTTTTTCGATTTAAAATCTGCTAAAGGCAGTGTCGACCGACCGCAAAAGCTCGCGTTTGATCGAGTTAGGCAGTAGATAAGGGTTCCAGTGAGCTTGGGCTTGGTTTAGCGAAGCGAAGGCCTGTCGTCAGTGCCAGTGCGGTGAGTAAGGCCCGTTCCCTTTTCAGCGTTAATCAGTGATAAGGTCTCAGGATTACCTTGATGGAGACTTTGAATGACGATCTTATATCCGATGTTTGGCATGATAGCGCTGAGTAGCGCCGTTGTTTTGTTGCTTTATGGGTCGCGGTTTTTCCTGATTGCAAGGGTCGTTAGCACCGGTGGCCGTCTAGGCGGGGCGAGGCACTCCGACGACATGCGCCCGAAGCTACCGACACTGTTTCGTAATATTACCGATAATTACAATCACATTTTTGAGCAACCAACCCTTTTTTTTGCGGTGCTTGTCTATATCCATCTCATGGAGCATAGCGATTCGCTTCACATCAATTTAGCTTGGGGTTATGTTGCCGCTCGCCTCATTCACAGCGTGACTCAAATCACCGTGAATCATGTGCCTACCAGAATCGTTTTCTTTGTGATTTCCGGTGGATGTTTGATCACGATGATCGTGAGAGAGATGATGTTTTTCTTGTGAGCAACGAAAACCCCGGGCGATAAGGTGAAAATTCCATTCAATTAGGGTGTAAACGTGGGGCATTGATCTGCGTCGGAGCGAGGTTCTAAACCCGGCCCCCAAGACCGATTCTGATAGCGGCCTGGTGTGTGCCATCTAGGATCCAACGAACGCGAGACGGCCATGGCAGCTTGCGACCCTTGTGTAAAACCCTGAGGCTGTTGCCTTGCTCGGCTGGTGCCCGAAGCGGAGGGAAAGGAGATGCACTGAGTCCCCATTTTGTATGGCTCAATCCGAAAGCTTAGGTTCTGCCGGTGCTCGCTTTGCTTGCCTATTCGATAAAGGTACGCGTTAAGTTGGATGAAACCGCAGGTAAAAAATATCACCGTCAGTTCGTCTTGGGCATTCCTGGAAACAATAAGGTAAGTGCTTGGAAGATTTTTGCTGTACGCTAACGTCGAGTTCGAAAAGGGAGAAAGTCGGTGGAATTTGATGATGTCGTGCTAGGAAGACGAAGCATTCGCGGCTACAAACCGGAGCCGGTACCGAAGGCGTTGATCGAAGAGATATTGGCGCTGGCAATGCGCTCGCCTTCATCGATGAACACCCAGCCATGGAATTTCACGGTGGTCACTGGCGAGACCTTAGACCGGATTCGTGCGGGCAATACCGAGCGAAATTTAGCCGGTGTGCCGCACTCTCGCGAGTTTCGGATCGGACAAGCGTTTGCTGGGCGACATCGCGATCGTCAGGTGGGGGTAGCCAAGCAACTGTTTGCAGCCATGGGTATCGAAAGAGAGGACAAAGAAGGTCGTCAGGACTGGGTGCTGAGGGGCTTCCGTCAGTTTGATGCGCCGGTTTGTGTGATCATTACCTACGATCGAGAGTTGGCCGATAGCGATGATACTGCCTTTGATTGCGGGGCGGTGACCACGGCATTAGTTAACGCCGCCTGGTCAAGAGGCTTGGGTGCTGTAATTAATAGTCAGGGTATTATGCAGTCTCCGGTCGTGCGTGAGCATGCAAAAATCGCCGAAGATCAAGTCATTATGAAGGCTGTGGCTTTAGGCTGGCCTGATGACAATTTTCCCGCGAATGCCGTTGTCTCTGAACGCAAGAGCGTGGACGAGGCGGCAACCTTTTTAGGCTTCAATGGCTAACGCTGAGAGGGTGCGGTAGGCCGGCAAAGCGAAAGCAGTGGCTCAATTTCGAGAGAAGGTAAGGGGTCAAATAACGCAAAATTCCTTTCCGCTGTAAAAGTACTTTTGTGTCTTAAATTCGCTTTGGTGTTTTATCGTCGTCTTTATGTTTTAAAGTCGTCCCTGTGTTTTGAAGTCTCTGTGTTTTGAAGTCTCTGTGTTTTGAAGTCTCTGTGTGTTGAAGTCTCTGTGTGTTGAAGTCTCTGTTTGTTGAAGGCGTCTTTATGTTTTAAGGTCTCCGTATGTTTTGAAGTCGCCTCTGTGCTTTGAAGCCTCCTGCGCGTATTAGATGCTGCCCAGTCGCGCACGGCGGAACGCCTATCGATAGCATATTATTACAATATAAATCAATAAATTATAGATTATTTATAAACTACATTATAGATTTTTTGCAGACGGCTTCAATCTCGAAGTTGCAGCCAATCTTAGTTACCTAGCGAGCTGGTGAGGGCAAAATTTTCATGGATTGGAGTTTTCCAAACCAGTTGCGGAGCATGTCCTCCGTGTCGATACAGTCGGAGAACCCTGCCTTTCGCAGCTTTATGGTGCTGAGCACCGAGGGCGGTGGCGGCGCGGAGCCTCGAGCATTAAGCAGCGCGTCAGCGTAAAAGAAACTGTCTCCAACAACTTGGCGAATGGTATATGGTTTGAGTTTGTGTTGACTAACGATGTCTGACCAAATAGCTTCTCGGTCATAACAGGTAGCAGCTAATAATTGAGGCTCGACCGGGCCCGGTTCGAGATTGAATAGGTCGTTCAACACTGGCCAAATATCCTCCATGGTAAAAACGTCTCCATTAGTAATATTAAAGGTTTCGTTGTCGAAGCCAGGGTGAGACCAGGCAAAACAAATCGCACGAGCCAGTAAATTGGCGTCAATCGCCTCCATAACGCCGGATGGTCCACCGGGGTAGGCTAAACTTGACCCCTGATGCGCTTGCAGTGCGGCGTACACGCCCAACGCGGCTAGCAGGTTCATCGGGGCATTAAGCGCATGACCAAAAATGATCTGTGGGCGCCAGATGGTAAAACGCCATCCTTGGCGGGCTGCTTCAGCGTTAAGCAAATCTTCTTGTAACCAGTAAAAATTGTTGTGAGGATGCCGCGGCTCGCGTTCTCGTCCCGGTATGCGCATTGGCGCTATATGAGCGCCGTAGGCTTTGGTACCTTGCAACAGCGTAATGTGCTCAAGCGTTTCGACGGTTTTAAGGGGTGCCATAATGTTCGATAGCATGGTGAGATTGGTCTGCATCTGCTGATCATCCTGCCAGCCGCTAATAAGCCCTGGTTGCTCAAAGAGCGCTGCGTACACAACGTGGGTAACATCATGCAAATGCGTTTTGACGACGTTCTCGCACTGTTTGGGGTCTAGCAGATCCAAAGACACGAAGTTAGCGCCCAGCAGGTCTGGGGCCCGTCGTGCGAGCGCCACAGCCGGTATGTTCTCTTTCATCAGATGCTCTAAAAGCGCACGGCCGACGACTCCGCTGCCGCCGAAAATTGCTACTTTAACGATGCACGCTCCACTGTATTTTTGTTCAAGGCTTGCTTGGTAGTGTCTTATCACGCGGCAAAAATCACAAGGCCGTTAGGTACCCAGGGTAGTTATGAGCGCGAGATTCAGTTTTTACAGTCATTGTTTTAGCTTTGGGCACCTTAAGAGGCCACGGGTCCGAAAGTCCCCGCTGCAGTCCGGGGTTTTGTAAGGTTTAGCGAGATAAACGATCCCTTCCAGGAATTCTGATACGTTAATCCGAGCTCTCAACCAGTATCCTGAGTCTTCGCTCTAGGTGATCGACCAGAGAGGTTTCGGTGGTAATGTTAGAGGGTCTGCGGATTAGGTAGGACCAGATCAGGAACAGCAACCAGCTAATTCGGCTCGGTTTGTGCTTCTAAGCAGTCGAATTGCGCCTAAGCGACTGACGCTACAAAAGGAAAATCCATGAAAAAATATCCTATTATGATCCTGATAATTTGGGTTGCGGGTCTTGCGGTAGCCGATGATCATTCGCCGCCGCTGCTCTCAAAATTGAGTCATGCCGAGATACT
>JADHNJ010000085.1 GCA_016779565.1 Pseudomonadales bacterium | reverse complement strand
CGCGCCCCTTCCTATCGATGGCATTAAGCCCTTCGAACCGTTTCTTTTTGGTGACCACTTATGGGCAACCACTACCCGCTTTTCAGAAAACTACGGGCTTTTGCATAAGAGACCGCATAAAGCCCCATACAAAGATCCATTAGAAACTTCCCCGCAAACAGTTTATTGATCGGCCCTAAGGTTTAAGGCCCGACCAACCGCAGTCACTACTTTGGAACCATTGTGGCCACCCAGATCTATTGAGGCCGGCACTACCCGGCGGGCAACACCTCCGAGGAACGCCAAGCCAGGCCGATCATAATAGGTTGCAGATTCTTGATAACACTTTGGGATTAGGCTGGTGACGTCTCTTTAACGACCGACTTAACGCCCCTTGTTTACCTGCGCTAGCTAGCCCGTGACGCACTTTGCCGACGACTCAATCAGCTGATTTTCATACCTGCTGCACCCAGCCATACCCCACCAGCGTCGGTGGTCTCGATATTCAGTTGCCCCGCAAGCCCTGCGTCGCGATGGTGATGAATGGCTTGATACTCCGCCGATTGCATCATCTCGATCATCGCCTGACGGCTGGGATACATGGCAATTGCTACGCTGTCCCAAAGTTCTTCGACTTCTCCCAGCATCAAACGCTCTACCTTGGCACTAAACATACCGCCGCCACCCAGGCTGACAAGAATTTTAGAGACTTCCTGAGCATACAGCGCATACGCCTCGGCACCCGATAGATCAGTCGTCCGACCATCGGCGTACTCGGCCTTTTCTTTAAACTTCAGAAGGTTGAGCATATAAATCGGTCCTGCAGAGCCAGATTCAAAAAAGCCCTTTATTTGCGCTTCATTGGGGGTTACGCGATTCTCGACATTCATTGGGTTACTCCTTTTTGGTTGGCCGACCGACCATGAGTATCTTTTCAATTGATCGCCGCAGAAAATACCGCGATCAGCCATACTTTGCGATGAGTCAGAAACTAGGATTTAAGTCTTGCGACGACACTATCGATCTGGATCAACCCAAAATTTTGCGGCGGTTTGCACAGAGCAGGCTAGCAGATTGTTCCAAGGGCTTCATTAGTACTTTTGATTAGCACTTTTGGATTAGCACTTTTTAACTTGGGCAAGCCCCATTAGATCTTGCCTATTCTTGAAGTAAAACTTGTCCGTCATCGTTTACTCAGCTCAGTGAAAGCTGTGATCATTGAACACAATGTAAATGCTTTCATCAGGAAGCGTTTGACAAAATTTGAGAGGGTTTGCGCACCCCTTGTGTATCACTACTGCCAGAGTCGACTCAGCCTGCTACAAGCTCTATTGCGGCGAGCGTATCAGCAATTTGTAAACGAAACTGAGACGGCGCTACAAGTCATTAACTGATTTGAAAGGGTAGTCAGCGTTGCTGTTAGCACTCATTTTAACCACCACGCGCCCGGCCACATTCTGTCGCGCTTACGCTCGCAACTGGAAGTCGCCATCGCAATCAAAGAGAGCCAAATGCTCGACCAGCGAAGACAGGCTAAATTGTGAGTAAAGACGGTAGCCAAGCAATAGCACGTGAGGATGAAGCAGGCTCAGCAAACGGTCAGTATGGCTTCTGGTGCCGCAATCGCTGCCGAGGGCGTAGCAGCCAGCCTAGACCTAGACTCACAAGACAGCATCGAACTTGCCGTAACCGCTATCTTGGCCGGAATCTCCAGCATCGCAGGGGCTAAAGAGCCTTAGCCGTCATGGAGACCCTGACCCACCTCAAATTGCTGCGAGTAATGTCAGCAACACGCAGGATAGGAGTGCCGCGACTAAGGCATAAGGAAATTGGGTTAATGCGTGGTCAATCACGTCACATCCACTACCCTCTGCAGCTAAAACTGTCGCATCAGAGTAAAAACACGCATGACTGCCAAAGGCACTGGCTGACAGGAGCGCCCCAATGGCAAGTGGTAGGCTCACGCCCACGCTCTCGGCCAAGGGCAAAATAATCGGGATCGCAATCGCAAAGACCCCCCAACTCGATCCTGTTGCGAAAGAGACGATTGCCATCGTTAAAAACGTCATTACAGGGAACAGCAACGGCGTCATTAGGGGTGCGACACGATCAATCACGAACGTTGGCAATCCAAGTTGATCGTTGACTGCTTTAAAGGTGAAGGCCATCACCACAATGGTGAGCGCTGGCAGCATCATTTTTAACCCCTCTAATACTGCATCAAACATGTCACCCCAGGACATCACTTTTTGACTACCGAACAACACAAGCGTCGCGGCCACCGCGACAATGACGCCGATCTGTACATCTAAGTCATACCAAAGCGTGACCCCGATCAACGTCCCAAGCGGTAGTAAAAAATGATAGAGCTTGAGAGTGGCCTGAGGGTGCGGCAGCGAGGCATTCTCTGTTTCTGCTGCCAGGTCTACCGCATTTGTAGGTGCCACCAAGCCTGCGGCGCGCGTCTCAGCGACCTTCATCTGACCCAGCACGGGCAAAAAGCCCCAGGCAACAAGAGGTACCAGAAGCACTGCCACCAATGGATAAACCATGTAGGGGATGGCGCTGATGTACAGTCCCATGCCTTGCCCCGGCGCTGCGAACCCTGCATCAACAAATAAACTCGCGTAAAAAACCGCCCATGTCGAAACCGGAACTAGCACGCAGATCGGCGCTGCCGTAGAGTCAACGACATAGGCCAACATTTCTCGGGATACTCTAAATCGATCTGTCACTTTACGCATAGAGGAGCCGACGGCTAACGCGTTAAGGTAATCATCAATAAAGACAAAAATGCCTAACAACCAAGTGTACAAAAGCGCGCTCCTGCGCCCTTTTGCTTTGGTAGCCAATGCCATACTAAACGTGTCAACCGCGCCTGCACGCATGAGCAAACTGATCAAGCTGCCCATAAGACCGCAGACGATAATGACCCAGGCAATCGTTTCATCCATCATGACCGCAAGCAGGGTTGCCGAGAAATTGTTCAGCGCTGCGCCTGGGTCCAGCATCAAAAGCCCCATCAGCGTACCCGCAAGCAACGACGCAATCGGTCGCCGACTGAAGATCGCGGTTATCACAGTCACCAAGGCCGGCACTAAAACCCAGCCGCTATCTTCTATCACGCTTTACCCTCCGCGGTTGATCACCTTGTCCTATGGCCCCTCCAAAGGCGCATATCTATCCGTGGGCGAGACTCAGCAACCGCACCACAGAATAGTCTTCAGCAACCCAGTAAGCTTAAAAAGTACCGGCTAAAGCACACCTTTCTCACGCAGTTCTTCAATGGCTGCTGCCGACAGGCCCAGCTCAGTTAGAACTTCTTCAGTATGCTCGCCCAATAGGGGCGGCATCCTTCGTCTTGGATCTTGAGGCGTACCATGGAATTTGGCAGCAGGTTTCGCTTGCTGGTATTTCCCTGCGCTTGGGTGGTCAAACTCTAAAATACTGCCGTTATGTTGAATCTGGGGGTCATCAAACACTTCTTCCAAGGTCAACACTCGACCACTTGGCACCTCGTTATCACTCATCCTTTGGAGCAGTGTTTCGGTGTTAAAGCCCCGTATCGCCTCATCGAGCAAAGCACCAAGCACTTCAGCGTTGTCCGGGTTCATCCGAGATTCGGTGGTGGCAAATCTTGTGTCCTCTATCCACTCCGGATGATCAAGGGCACGAAATAATCCTTCGTGCTCAACCTGAGAGGCAACAAAGTAGATAATTTGACCATCTTGGGTGTGCCATAACCGATAGGTTTCATAAAGAGAATTTCCCCTAAGCTCGGCAGAGTTCTGGAGGGTATGTTTAATCATGCCATCGGGCCAGAAAAACGCGAGGGACGCATCGATCATTGGGACTTCGATTAACTGACCACCGGCACCCCGGTCGCGGGCAAAGAGAGCAGCCGTTATAGCTTGCGCAGCTGTGTACGAAGTAGATTTATCCGCAACAATGTTCCGCACAAGATCGGGTATCGGAAAGTCGGGACTCATTTGTATTCCAGCATGACCCGTCAGACCCTGAATGATTGGATCATAGACCCTTTGGCCTGCGTAGGGGCCAGTTGGACCAAACCCAGAGATCGAACAATAGATTAAATCTGGATTGATTCCGCGGAGTGTATCTGGGCCCATGCCAATTCGCTCCGCGGCGCCAGGACGCCAATTTTGAATAAAGACATCGGTGTCTTTGATTAATTCATGCATCACCGCCTGTCCCTCAGGCTTTGACAAGTCGAGGGCAACACCCCGTTTATTACGATTACAATTGATAAAAAGCGAGGTCAATCCGCCTCGCTCAAAATTCGGTAACCGCACAACCTCGCCAATGCCCGGCGGTTCAATCTTCAACACATCAGCGCCCTGATCGCCTAAGATCATTGCAGCCAACGGACCCGATACCACAGCCGATACATCGATCACTTTAATTCCTTCAAGCGGTCCCGGCATAATTAACTCCCTTCGTAATATTTTCTGACGCGTCTCTTACATGAAAACGGCAATGCCGCCGTTCGGTATCGCTTAAGCATATAGGAACTGTCGATATTTGGTTATCAAAAGCAGCGTCTTCATTCAACCAGAAAGATCCAGATAGCCTGACGGCTTTTAAACCGAACCAGCGCTCGGCAGAGTTTTGCCCAATGCCCTGACGTTGTTCTGTTCTCAATCAACTCAGACGACCAAAATCACCAAAGACCTGCGCCGCAAGCGGCTCGCCTCGATCTGATCTCACAACCGCCAAAGACCGAAGCATCACCTTGTGCCCAAATTTCGCCAACCCCAACTAAAAGATATCACTTGCTCGCCGTCTCCAAAATCTTACTAAGTTGATAACCGGGTAGGAGAACCCCTGCAAAGACGGGAACATGGCATACGAGGCTTGACCAAGTCTCTGGCGCCCGAAGGCGTTGCCTGCACCTTCAGACGACAATCTAAAGATCGTCGAATCCGTAACGCCAAGCTTGATCAAAATTCAGTTAGACAGCTGGTAATACGTTGGTGACGGCCTTGAAACAGGCGTTAACATCGGCTCGCCGTAAGCATCCCAGCCAGCCTCGATGGCGC
>JADHNJ010000035.1 GCA_016779565.1 Pseudomonadales bacterium | reverse complement strand
AGGATTTAAGCAGGCTGTTCGTGGGTGCTGCGCCAAGTTGAGTACAAGCCGGCTCTATAGCCGCCCTTGCTTAGGCCTTAGGCTAACAAGTCCTCTGGTTAACAAGTCCTCCGGTTAAGGAGGCTAAAGGGCCGCTCAGTTACGTCGATAGATGGGTGCCTACCTTGCAAAGCCGGTAGTGTGTTTGTTGGGACGACTCAGGTTTGAGCTTGAGTTGACGGCGCTAGAAGTTGGTTATGCTGTCTTTAAATCTGCTCCGGTGGAATCGTCCCTTGCCGAGGAGCTGCCAGGTGGATCTGACAGGTGGGTCTGATAGGTAGGCAAACCGAGGCTGGTCTTTTGTTGGATGATATTGGTGCCGCGCATCGCAAGCCTCTAGACCGAGGCGTCGAGTCTAAGATGGTGCTGACGGTTAAGCCCTGGGGCGGTATGCTGGCGCTGTATAGAGATAATAATAGTAATTTTTTTATTTAGAGCCTGCGGCGCGTGACAACGGAGGGCACCCTAAGTGCGCGCGGCACTAAACTTTTAATCGGTTGCCGTCGAGAAAAGGGTATCAGGATTGGCCCTCGGGGCGGCGCGCCCTAGCGCGGGCACCGCCCGCTTCGATCAAAAAAGGCCCAGCACAAGCGACAAGCATCAAGCCTGCCAGCAGTAAAAAGGCAATTTGGTAGCTGCCGGTCGCATCAAAAATAAAACCCGCCAACGGCGATGCTGAGATGACCAAAGGCAGCTCAACCAGCCGTAAAATGCCGTTCGCTTTTCCAAATGATGCGTTGCCGACCGCCACCGAAAGCGCGAAAGTTCGAAGAGGGCTCATGCCGGATAAACCGAAACCATAGAGAATGCCGCTCAGAAGACTTGTCGAAAACGTATCCGCATAGGCCAGTAGCACCAGCGCTACCGCTTGAAAAAGTAGCGCCATCCAAATGGTTACCCGCGCTCCAAAAAAGTCGGACATCCAGCCGATCACCGGTTTGCCAAGCGCGGCCAAAAGCGCGGTTGCTGACAAAATGATCGCTGCATCAGAGCTTGCGAGACCAATATCTTTGAGGTGGCCGAATAGATGCAACATGACTGCAGAATAGACGCAGCCCATGGCACCAAACATCAGACCGATGCTCCAGAAAGCTGGTAAGCGCAGCATTTCTCGCCAGTGCCAGATCCTGGACTCGTGGGCCGAGACAGTGGGCGGCGCCGTTAACTGAGCCACATACCGATGCCCGTCTCTGACTTCACCGATATCTTCAGGTCGGTTCTTAAGCAGCAGAATCACCAGAGGGATTAAAAGGCAGGGAACCATGATCGCAAACGTGACAAAGCCGCCTCGCCAACCTATGGCCTCGACCAGTCGTGTCACCAGAGGTGGCATGAGTATGCCTGCCAAGGATGCGCCAAGAACACCGAAGGCGATTGCGCGCCCGCGCCAGTGATCGAACCAACTGATAATCGTGCGATGCCAAGCTAGGTTGCCCATACAAGTCATCCCAAGACCCATCCCAAGTCCCACGATCAAATAAAATTGCAGGAGATTTTCCGCAATCGCGAGCAGACAATAAGACAAAGATACCAACAGGATGCCTATAAGAATGACGATCTTGGGTGAATAGCGGTCCAAGACACTACCGATAAAAGGGGCAACAAACGCACTGGTGATGGCGGCAATAGAAAATCCCATTGCGATGTCGAATCGGCTACCCCCCGCCAGATCCTCGGCCAGCGATGGCAAAAATACCCCTCGGGAGTAGGAATAAAAACCCGTGCCTAAAAAAGTCAGCATGGCACCAACAAAGACAATCACCCAACCATAAAAAAATCGACCAGTGGGCCCCGTCGCTTGGCTCATAGCGATACCATTAACAAGGCAATGTGTGGCGTTGGTATCGCGTTACAACCACCCCAAGTCGGCCGGCGATCTTGATCAAAAGTGATGTAGCAAAAAGGGTTCAGTGTGAGACGCTCTGCGGTCATAGTACCGTTATATCACGAGACTAATGTGCGCGTCTGATAGATTGGCCTAACGGATGGATAAGGTTTGTCTGCAGAAGCCTGTGAGCGCAGCAAATCAGGTAAAGGGTCTTTAGCCTCTAGACCGCAAAAGTTTTAATATCACCCGTGCCGTTCAATCACGCAGATGAGCGCTCAGAACATGATGCGCCCAAGGTAATATCGGATTCGCGTGCGGTTAATAGCGATCTGCGAAAGGTGTTTCCCATGCCTCTAGGAACAGCCAATTGGGCCGTACGACGCCAAGCCTTATCTTGTGCGCAACCATTAAATGTGTCCCCGCTTGCATGATGGCAAATCGGGGACGGTCATGTCAGTGATGAAGGGCCTAGCTTAGGCGGTGCAAGGCGCAAATTTTATTGCCCGATGGGTCTTTCAGATAGGCCAGATAAAGCCCACTATCTGGACGCTCACCGGGTGGGTCTTCAAGCGATGTTCCACCATTTTCGAGGCCAGCTGCATGCCAGGCATCAGCCTCTGCTGGCGTCGCAGCGGCAAAGCCGATGGTACCGCCATTGGCGCCGCTGGCAGGCTCGCCGTTGATTGGCGGCGTGATTGAAAATATACCGGTTGGAGTAAAGTAGAAACATCGCCCTTTATCATCCATATTGCCAGGTGGGTGACCGAGCGCGCCTAAAACAGCGTCATAAAACGTTTTGGCAGCAGCGACGTCGTCGGCACCGACCATGATGTGACTATACATAGGGTTTTCCTCTAGATTGTTTCGTTGGGTTCGCTGATCATGCACGCTTGAAAGCAAAAGCAAAAGCAAAAGCAAAAGCAAAAGCAAAAGCAAAAGCAAAAGCAAAAGCGATTGCAAGCGCACTGACCAGAGCTGGGACCCGCGTTGATACCCGAGTCATCACGGCGATCAAAACCAGTGACCTAGTAAAGCCGCAACTCAGATGGTATGAAATGTCTCTGGGATAGGAAATGGGTTCGTACGCAAGGGCTTAAGACTTGCTATCTGTGATGGAGGGGCTTGATGGGCTTATCGGTCCTCTGACAAATTGGATAGGCACTGGGACATTCGTCTAACAATAATACAAAGAGCCTATTGATGAGTTAAAACGCTTGGTGTGAAGAGAACCCAAAGGAGTAGACAATGAGATTTTCAATCGCTTTTGCCTCGGAGGTTGATTCATGGCGATGGGTTAAGCGGGCAGAGACCCTTGGGTTTCATGCAGCCTGGTTTTACGACACGCAATTGCTTAATCCAGATGTATTTATCTGCATGGCGCTTGCGGCGCACGAAACCTCTCGAATACGTTTGGGAACCGGCGTTTTAGTGCCGTCGAACCGGATTGAGCCTGTTGCAGCTAATGCCTTTGCGAGCCTTAATCAAATTGCGCCCGGTAGGATTGATTTTGGTGTTGGTACGGGGTTTACCGCCAGGAGAACGATGGGATTGGGCGCCATTTCATTGAAGGATACCCAACGCTATATTCAGCGGGTGCAAGCATTGCTTGCTGGCGAGACCCTGGAATGGGCATTCGAAGGTCAACAGCGAAAGATTCGCTTTTTAAACCCTGATTTGGGTCTGATTAATCTGACCGATGAGGTCCCTTTGTGGTTTTCGGCTTTTGGTCCGAAAGCCATGGGTGTTGCAGCAGACCTTAAAGCTGGATGGCTCAATTTCGGTATCAACGGCGCCGAGGAGTCTCTTGCTAGCATGCAGAACGTTTGGGCGGAACATGGCAACCCCCCCAGCGATTTACAGTCGAATTTATTTGCCCTTGGCGCGGTTTTAACCGGGGACAGGGCCCTAGACGAGGCGCGCTTAATGGCACAAGCCGCACCCTTAACTGCGGTCATGTTCCATAATTTAGCCGATGAGGTAGGCGCGATGGGCGGACGTAATCTGCCTACTGGCCCCTTAAGCAATCTTCTAAGCGAGTACTTAGCCGTCCACGATACCTATCAGCCAGCAGAGGCAAAGTACCTCACCAATCACCGCGGTCATTTGATGTTTGTGCGTCCAGAGGAAACCCATATCAGTCCGGACCTAGTGCGAAGCACTACCTTGAGTGGCACGCCTGAAACCCTTGTCGAGCGGCTTAGAGCGCTTAAAGCGGCGGGTTATTCTGAAATCACCATTCAGTTGGTTCATGATCATGAAGCTGCGATAGAAGATTGGGCGGATGTGTTCGCAAAAGTCTGAGACGTCCCTTAAGGGGTTTAGGCTCGAAATCCATAAAGTAAAGCATTAGCCGTAGCGCTAATGAAGGTCGTATACTTAGTCCATGACAGAAACTTCTAGCCAGACCCAACCGGTACCCCGTCTATTCGAATTGAATTGGCGCTGTCGGCATACTTGGTCCAAAGCCTCCTACAACACCCTATGGTGTCTCCTGGGTTGCTCCATTGGGGACATGGGAACAATTCTTTTTTTTCAGCTAAGCGGTATTCCTTGGCCGGTTTGGGCGATCATGAGCCTTGCCATCGTCAACGGTCTAATCACCTCGATATTATTAGAGACTGTGATCATGATGCGGCAAATGGCGCTGCGGGAGGCCTTTAAGACGGCCATCGGTATGTCCCTGATTTCCATGGTTTCAATGGAGTTGGCGATGAACCTGGTTGATGTCGCCGTCACAGGCGGCGCAAAATTGACGCTGTCGGTTCTACCGCTCATGTGGCTGGCGGGTTTTTTGACCCCTCTGCCTTACAATTATTGGCGCCTTAAAGCGCTTGGCAAAGCCTGTCACTAGTTCGGTTTGTTTTTCCTAGTCATTAAGGCGATGCTGATTGAGCACGGTCGATCACCGTTAGGCGAAACTCCAACAAAAAGTTCATAGCCCTTGGGTGTTCAGCGCCTATGATAACCACACGACAATACGGCATCATCGGCGACGGCCGACTAGCCCGTCACTTACTGCATTGGTTTGCTCTCAAAGAACTACCGACAAGGCAATGGCATCGCAGAGGCGCCATGGCAGAGCAGCCACCCGAAATGTTTTTACAGGGAGTCGATTTGGTGATTGTCGCTATCAGCGATGACGCTATTGAAACTTTTATTGAGGCGCACTCTGGGCTCAAGGCGTTTGTGTTAGTCCATTGTTCTGGTTCACTTTCGACACCCTTAGCCTTTGGGGCGCATTTTTTGCAGACTTTTGGTGACCAGCGCTTCCCAGATGCAGTCTATGATGATATTCCCGTCGTTTTAGATGATGATGCCCCCGCCTTTGAAATGTTGTTTCCAGAACTGTCCAATCCCGTTGCGCGGATCGCGCCCGCGGATAAGGCAAAATATCATGCGCTTTGCGTGCTCGCCTGTAGCGGTACCCAGCTATTGTGGCAAAAACTCCAAAAGGAATTTCGAGAGATGGATATCGATCCCGCCTTAGCTAGGCCATTGCTCATGCAAAGTGCTGATGCCGTGTTGGCTGACCCGTCATTAACGGTGACCGGGCCTTTTACCCGGGGAGATACCAAGACGATGTCTCGAAATTTGACGGCTTTGGCCGGGGACCCTTACGCCCCTGTCTATCAAGCCTTTCAAGGGCTGTTTGGCGATGCGATTAAACGCCAATCGTAGGTGCTACCGCTGCGAGTAAAGTTGGCTCGATGGCTTAATCCCCCCCTTTGAGCGTCTGAAAAGCTGACATTGTCCTTCAGGCAACAGTTTTGTAAGGTTTGGCTCTGGATTTAACTACTGGTCGTGAGCTTGCTATGTCTTTACAAGAAGAAACCCTAAACTTTGATCCTGATGCGTTAGCTAAGAAATATGCACTCGAGCGGGATAAACGCGTGCGCGCTGACGGCAACGATCAGTATCAGGAAGTCGTGGGTGAATTTGCCTATTTTGTTGAGGATCCCTATATCAGCGAAGCGCTCAAACGAGACTCAATGGACGATGAAGTCGAGGTGGTGATTATTGGTGGCGGTTTTGGTGGCATGCTCGCTGCTGCGCGACTACGCGAGGTTGGAATAGATGATTTTCGGATCATTGAAAAAGGTGGAGATTTTGGTGGCACCTGGTACTGGAATCGCTACCCAGGCGCCTCTTGTGATATTGAGTCTTATGTGTATTTTCCGCTGCTCGAAAAAACAGGATTCGTGCCCAAACAGAAATACACCAATGCCCCTGAAACGCTGGAGTATTGCCATAAAATTGCCGAGACTTTTTCGCTCTATGATCAAGCATTATTTCAAACCGAGGTGACGTCAACGGATTGGGATGAGGCACTCGGACGCTGGATTGTGTCGACGAATCGGCAGGATTCGATTAAAGCTAGATTTGTGGTGCACTCTAATGGACCGCTGAACAGGCCAAAACTGCCTGCGATCAAAGGTATTAGCCAATTTAAGGGCCATACTTTTCATACCAGTCGTTGGGACTATGCCTACACCGGGGGCGATGCCCACGGTGATTTAACGAAGCTCGCGGATAAACGGGTGGCAATTATTGGCACGGGCGCAACTGCAGTGCAGTGTGTACCCCACTTGGGCGCTGCAGCGAAAGCCCTTTATGTATTCCAGCGGACGCCTTCCTCGATTGATGTGCGTAACAATCAACCAACCGATCCTGACTGGATGGCGACCCAAGCCCCTGGATGGCAAGAAAAACGTCGATTGAACTTTGAGTCGTTGATGACAGGGATACCAGTGAAAGAGGATTTGGTGAGCGACGGTTGGACCGAAGCCTTTCGATTATTGTTTGGCTCGTTGCGCAGCAAGGCGCCGTCAAAGGCTCGGCTAGCGCTCTGGGCAGCCCAAGGACTGTTGTCAAAAGCCCTCTATCAAAAAGGTATGAAGCAATATCTAACTGACCGAGCCAGCGAGTACATGGATTTATCCAAGGCCATGGAGATCGCTGATTTTAAAAAAATGGAAAAAGTGAGAGCCCGGGCTGACGCAATGGTTGAAGACCCTGCCACTGCGGAATCGTTAAAACCCTACTATCGACAGTTCTGTAAACGACCTTGTTTTCATGATGAATATTTGCCCACTTTTAATCGCCCGAATGTGACGTTGGTTGATACAGATGGTCGTGGATTGGATCAAATCACAGAGCGAGGCATTGTATTTGATGGCACAGAATACGAGGTCGATTGCATCATTTTTGCTACCGGTTTTGAAGTCGGCACCGACTACGCTCGACGGGCGGGCTATCAAATCACAGGTCGCGACGGCGTATCGATCTCCGAGAAGTGGTCGACAGGGTTATCAACCTTTCATGGCATGCACTCTCGTGGGTTTCCCAATGCATTCTTTTTTGGCCCGGCCCAGTCCGCATTTACCGCAACCTATACCTATTCTTTAGATGAAAATAGTCAACATCTGGCTCATATTTTGGGCGTGGCGCAGGAGAAGGGCTATACCCGGATCGAGGCCAGTGCGGCCGCGGAGGCAGCCTGGGTGAAAACGATCATAGAAAAAGCCAGACTAACCGCAGATTTTCAGGCCCAATGCACGCCTGGTTACTACAATAACGAAGGCCACGTTAACGTCAACCCTCAGAACAATACTTATGGAGGAGGGCCAATCGAGTTCTTCGCGCTGATGAAGCAATGGCGCAAAAAGGGCAACTTGGCGGGATTGGAGGTGGCTTAGGTCGCGAGGTCCACTACTTGATCTACGCTCCGGTCTAGCGAGCGCTCGTTAAGTCGCTAGTAGGATGCTGTTGTAAGCCGTTTAAGACATAGACGTTGTTTGCTTATCGAAGGATCGAGACTGGGATAGGTAACATTAAAAGGCACTAAACCGTCTCGCTGAGCGGCCTCGATAGACTTATTGTGTGCCCGGCCTTGATGCCTCCAGAGCTCTTGCGGTCTGGTTAGAAATGGGTGCACGCAACAAGGCTTCGATGGAGTCAATCAAGCTCTCGATAAACAAACGTCCGGTCTTTCCTTGAAAGCCGCGTTTTCGTTTGGCCTGATCCGCCATAGCGGCGGTGGCCAAGCGCATAGCTTGATTGATCCTGATCGTAAATAACGTGCTACCCAACTCTGGTAGCGCTTGCCTGAGTAAACGATTGGTTTGCCGAGCACTGGCGCCCAATCCTCTCGCGTATTTTTTTAGCTGATCATCGTTGGCGAGTATCATTTTGTGCCCAAAGGCGCTGACGTAGTGGCGGAAATCAGGCGATGCTTGGGCGAGATTAAAGGCGGGCAGGACCATCACCTCGCACAGTGCGCGCAGATCCGGCTGATCTGTAGCACTAAGCAGTCCGGCTAATTTCTCAGCGCGAGTTGCAGCAATCTGTGCCGTTCTTTCCTGGATTAAAGCGTTAATCAAGCCTGACAAGCTACCAAAATGATACTGTAGCGCCGATTCATTCTTTTGCTGAGCTTCAATCAAGATCTCTCGGATGGAAAGATTCTCAAGACCTTTGTTGACCGCAAGAGTTTCAACCGCTCGCATCAACGCGCGGCGGGTTTCCTCACCTCTTGATGATGCTGCGGTGTTTCCTCGGGCAGGGGCGTTGGAGGTTTGATGAGGCATGCGAGAAGTTTACATCAAGCGATGGCTACAAGCATCTGTAGCAGGGCCGCTACGGCTTAGCCGCCGCTCAGATTATTCAGCGGTCTGCATGCGTCAAAAGGTTTGAACATCGTAGACGCCCTTTCTCCGGCCCCACCTTGGGACCCGAAGACAGCGCCGACGTTAGGCGTTAGATTGCTTACCTCACGTCAAAGAAAAAGAAGCGTTATCGAGAAGCGGTGCTTTGTCGAGGTCCCAAAAGTGCTTATGATACTAAGATGAATGAAATCATTGTATGGGCCAACACAATTTCCGATTACGAACGGATGGTGCTTATCCTGCTGGCTTTGAGTTTGGCTTGGGCCTTAGAAGCCTTGGTACCGCTCTTTGAGTTTGGTTACGCCAAGGTCCAGCATGTCCTAAAGAATTTGGTTTTTGTCGTCACCACTGCAATGGTCACGCTGTTGTTGGCCTTTGTGGCTTATGGCTTGATTGGGATCGGTGAGCATCAAACGGGCATTTTGAGGCTCCTCGATTTACCGGTTTGGCTTGAGATGGTGTGTGCGCTCCTTGTGCTCGATTTTTTCGGGCAGTACTTTATTCATGTGTGTTTGCATAGGTTCAAGTGGCTTTGGAAGTTACATTTAGTTCATCACAGCGACACATACGTCGATGCTAGCACAGGCACGAGACATCATCCGGGGGATATGTTTGTCAGAGAGATCCTGATTTTTTGTGTCATTGTGATTTTTGGAATTGCCGCTCACTGGTACGTACTGTATCGAGTTATTACGCCATTTTTTGCCTATTTTACCCACGCCAATATCGCCTTACCTGACTGGTTAGACCGGGCTTTGATTTGGGTGATCGTCACGCCAAACATGCATAAATTCCATCACCATTATCAGCGACCTTGGACGAACACTAACTATGGCAACATATTATCGATCTGGGATCGAGTCTTTGGAACTTTTGTATATGACGATGTAAAGCAAATACGTTATGGCGTTGATACGATTGAGGATGGTCATACCAATGACCTTAAGTATCAATTTCAGTTACCGTTCAATTCGAGTATAAAAACAGATTACTAAGTCGCTGGCGTGCAATATCTCCTGATTGAGGCATACAGCTGACCCGGCGGACGGATGTGTGAATTGATTCTACGGGTCGGTTAGGCGCAGGCTCGCGTGTAGCGAAAGGATGTGTAAAGACGACCTATTTTCGGGACTCGGCGCGTAAGGAGAACAGATAGTGCTAGAGATTCATTCGCAGCCAGGTGCTTGTGGGGCCCTGGTGTCGGGGGTTGATTTAGCGCAGACGCTTGAGCCTCTGCAAGTCCAAGCCATTCGGAACGCTTGGCTCGATCATCAGGTTTTAGGCTTTCCAGACCAGCACTTAGATCTCGATGCCCTTGAGCGTCTCGCGCTTGCACTCGGAGATTTTGGCGAAGATCCTTTTTTTGAGTCGATACCGGGGCATCCTCATGTTGCTGAAGTCCGTCGAAATGCCGATGAAACTACGCCGCTATTTGCTGAGAGCTGGCACTCGGACTGGAGTTTTTTGCCTAAACCGCCATCTGGGACCCTATTGCAAGCAAAGGTCATTCCGCCGGTTGGCGGAGATACCTTATTTGCAGATCAATACGCAGCGTGGGAGGCCCTTGAGCCCTCGTTAAAAAAGCAGGTCAAAAATCTTCAGGGCATTCATTCAGCTCGGCGGGGTTATGCGCCTGATGGTTTGTATGGTGCTGATGATGTCGGTAGGTCAATGGCGATTCGCTACTCAGATTCGGCCATGCAGATTCAAGCCCATCCTATTGCCCTGCCGCACCCTGAAACGGGTCGAATCGCACTGTTTGTGAATCCCGGTTACACCATTGGCATCGAAGGAATGAACGACGCAGCAGCTTGGCCGTTGCTGCGGGAGCTATTTGAGCATCAAACTCAGCCAGAATTTTGCTACCGTCATCATTGGTCTGATGGCATGTTAACGCTATGGGATAATCGATGCGTCTTGCATGCAGCCACAGGCGGCTATGATGGCTTTGAGCGGGTGCTACACCGTATCACCCTCGCTGCGGTTTCAGTTGAATCTAAAACACCGGTCGTTTAGTACGGTTTTGTACCACTGACGGTCACCCGCCGGATTTTGCGCTCATGGGGGTAATAATCACTCGCCGCATAATGTTGTACAGCGCGGTTGTCCCAAAAAGCAATCGCACCCTCGCTCCATTTAAAGCGACATTGGTACTCAGGTCGGCTGTGTTGGTTTAACAACAGAGCAGCAATCTTAGTGCTTTCCTCAGAAGGTAACGCGACACCAGTCTGATGGTTGAACAGACTATCGTGTCGCAGGAACCCACCATGGAGATATAATGCGAGCTTTTCGGTCTCGGGGTGGGTGCGCACCAAGGGATGTGCAACACCGAAGGGTAGGCGTTCCTTCAGATCGGCGACGAGATCAGCTGGCATCTCAACCCCACCTCGGTTTAAGAATACTCGGTAATCATGAATGCCAGATAAGGGACGGATCTTGGCTTGCAATGTGGCTGGAAGCCCCAAAAACGCCGCGTGACTGTCTGCAAAAAGAGTGTCGCCACCAAAAGGGGGTAATACCGTGCATTGCGCAATGGAACCGAGTGAAGGTTGCTCCATCCACGTTACGTCAGTATGCCAGCTGTTTTCTGTGCCTGGGTTCAACTCATTGTGAATAATCTCGAGAATAAAAGGATTCTCACCGAGTTTGCCAAAAGGGAAAGCATCGAGCTCACCGAATTCGCGCGCAAAGGCTACCTGCTCATCCTCTGAGAGGTGTTGGTCTCTAAAGAAAATTACCTTGCGTTCGAGCAGCGTCCCACGGATCAGTTGAAGGAGATCAGGGCTAAGTTTATCTTTGAGATCAATCCCATGGATGATGGTACCTAGGGTGGTTGCAAGGTGCTCAAAAGTAACGCCAGCGGTTTTTGCGAGATCACTTAGTTGCGCCGATACAGGAGAAAACCCCATGCGCTCATATTCTTTCAAGACTCCAACGGGAACGCGATTAAAATCGGGAAACAAATCATCGAGGGCTGGTTGGTTTGCTATTTTCTCCCGTTGGACTTGTTGGCGAATGGTGTGCAATTGCTCTGCGATGGCAATGGCATCTCGATTATATTTGGTATTTAACGCTGAGGGGGTCATCAAACATCTTCCTGTACGAACGGCGTATAGACGGGGATGGCAGAAATCTAGATCCCTGTCAGTCAACTGGTGAATGTTAGGCGGTTACTCGGTAGCGATCGATTTGAATATCTTCGACGCCAAGGTCGGTAAAATTATCTTCCACACGCCCCTTGATATAGTCCCGCCAATGAAAAGGAGTGAATTTTGGCTCGTCTGCTGCTAGTTCTGCTAGGGGCGCGAGTACGGCATCAGAGGAGGGATTAAAAAAGTAAGGTGTGCTGAAGCGCGCATCCAGGGTTCTCGGCGTTACTCGATGAATAGCAGCTCGATAGTGATCATTGCTCCAGACCTGCATAGCATCCCCTAGATTCACGACAATCGTGCCAGCTGCCGGTGGAATGTCGATCCATTGACCATCACTAGTGTAGGTTTGAAGCCCACCGGTCATATCCTGTAACAGCAGTGTCAGCACGCCTGGATCAGTGTGGTGATGAAGGGCCATGTCCCCGAGGGGAACTGCTGCGGCCCGGTCTGGGCCAGTCAGAGGGTCTTGGGTTGGGTAATAGTTGAGTCTAACGGTGCTTGTGCGCCGGTCGCCGGTAGGCTTTTCGGCAGCGTTACTTGCGCCCAACGCCGTCAACACGACATTGAGCACCCGCTCGGCAACGGCTGAGGTTGACTCAAAAAAATCGCTCATCACAACTTTGAAGGTGTCATCTTTCGGCCACTGATTAAGATTACGACCAGTAGCGGCGGGGCGCATGAAGTCAAAAACCTCTTTTAAATCTCGGCGACGTTTGGTGAGCTCCCGGTCATAATAACCGAGCGGGCTTTGATCGGTTCGCCTGATGGCGTGTTTTGCAGATTGGGGGAGTGCGAAAAATCGCTCGGATGCCTCCCACATCGTAGCGATGACGGCATCGAGTTCATGATTGGTGAGCAAGAAAAAGCCATGTTTCCGGCATGCGGTGTCGAGCTCGGATAGACCTTCGCCGGTCTGTTCAGCCAACTGTAAATCAATCTTAGGTACCAGCGAAGCAGTCATTTGAATCACCATTTTTATTGGGTTTAGTTGAGACAGTTGCAGTAAATAGTTCGAGCTTGCTCACAGCATAACAGACTGATTTCGGCAGAAAAGCTGTCGTTGCTTAGCCAATCGCGCCTCGGATTTGTGACTGCATGGTTGGTAGAGTGTGCTGGTCACTACCGGGTTGTGCAGATTACGCTGAGCGAATGGATGTTTGCCGCTGCAGCGACCCGAATCTCGGTTGAGGCAGTTTTATGAGCGATTAATCACTTGCCCTTGACCTAGACAGGCTAAGCGGTTTTATTGAGCAGAGTAAATCTGCAGGGAAAGAGTCCAATTATGACGCTGACGATCATCGAAACTCACACAGCACGAACCCATCAAACCTTCCGAAAGGATCGGTATGTCAGTCAGGAGGTGAAGGCTCTAGAGGATCGAGCCATCTGGGGCAATACTTGGCTGCTGGCGGGATTGGCCAGTGATGTCGCTCGGCCAGGAGACTTTTTTGTTTTTGCGGTTGGAATCGAGCAAATTTTAGTCACTCGTGATGAAGCTGGGGATCTTCAGGCCTTTTTTAATGTCTGCCAGCATCGGGGCAATCGTTTGGTTTGCGAAGCCCATGGTACCACTCAGCACTTTCGCTGCCCTTACCACGCATGGACGTTTGGACTCGATGGCCAGCTAAAGGGTGTACCCCTAGTCGAGAAATTCGCCGAAGATCCGCGCAAAGCGAATCGACATTTGAAGTCGGTTCATGTGGCGCTTTGGAATGGCTTTGTCTTTGTGCATTTGGGGTCCGAGCCTGAGCCTCTATTGACATTTTTAGGACCTGTCGCAGAACGCTTAGCGCCTTATGATTTCGGCGCCATGACCTTGGTTGAAGATCAAACAGTGCAGTTAGACTGCAATTGGAAAGCCGTGGTGGATAACTTCTCCGAACTTTACCACGTCGATTTTTTGCATCCACAACATAAGCGTATGGTCGACTGTCACAACGATACAGTGCGCTTATATTCGGGTGGGCATACCGGGGTTGAAGTTCCAGGGGGGACAGTCAACCAGAAATTCGGCATCCCCGACGAGCCAACCGATATTCAGTCGTCACAGTTAAAAAGCCTTGACCTGGATCCTGCAGATTACAAGGGTCGAGTTTTAGAGGTCAGAACCGCTATTCAGTCGCAAAAGCGTGCGCTTGCCACCTCTAGAGGCATGCCCTATTCCAGATTCTCAGATGACCAGTTGTCCGATGTTTGGCAATACAATTTGTTTCCTAATACGATTTTATCGTTTACACCGGAACATTGTTGGGTGCTGCGGCCACGGCCCCACGCTTTGGATCCCAATCAATGCGAGTTCGATAAAATTAGTCTTGTCCGATTTCCTGATGCGGCCACAGATCAAAAACCCATTCTTGGTCCTGCAAGTAGGGACGGTGTAGCGATGCGACCCGAGGGTCGGCCAAAGCGAGATTTATTCTCTTATCAGGCGGTGATCACTGGTGAAAAGACGATGACCGATACCATCGATCAGGATGTCGAGTTGTTAGGTCAGGTGCAATTAGGCATGCGCTCAAATGGGTTCAGTGATGTTTATCTCAACGAAGACGAAGCACGGGTTCAGCATTTTCATGCTGAGTGGGATCGAAAAATGCACGAAATTTAGGGCGGGTTGGTTGGGTAGTAATGATAGCTTCTACCAAGGCCACGCTTTAGATAACGTCACGGCAAGAAAAGGGTAGCAGTATGACAGAGTTCATTAGAACACCGGATGATAACTTTTCGGACCTAGCAGATTTTACCTATGCGCCGCATTACCATGCCTGGCAGGATCTCCGCATGCATTACATCGATGAAGGACCCCGGAATGGGCCGGTGATGTTGCTGCTCCATGGTATGCCGACTTGGAGCTACTTGTATCGCCATATGATTCCGAAATTGGTTGCAGCCGGTTATAGATGCATCGCGCCTGACCATTTGGGTTTTGGTAAATCGGACAAACCCACAGACATTCATTGGTACACCATCGCAAGACATACCGAGGTGCTAACCAGTTTGATCAAAGCGCTGGATCTGATGGACGTGACACTGGTTTGCCAGGATTGGGGAGGACCGACCGGATTAGCACAAGCCGCAATGATGCCTGATCGATTTGCTCGGCTATGTATTATGAATACCTGGTTACACCATGAGGGCTATGAGTATTCAGACGGCATTCGTAATTGGAATCAATCCTGGCATTCAGGGGGCCGATTCGACCTCCATTGTCCTGATGTGGCGCTGCTGTTGGTGCTAAGTGCTGGTCTTGCCGGTCCTGAGGTAATTTTTCCGGCCCTTGCCGCCGGCCAGTCCCCAAACTTTAAAGGAGAAGCTGACAGTATGTATCGCGGGTTTTCTGCACCCTATCGCGGCTTGCCGGATTCAGCATTTAATGGGTATCGACGGTTTCCAAGATCAATTCCGTTGGACAGTTTTGACAACGGCCATGGGGCTGGACAGCAATTGCATTACCAAACGTTGCTTAACTGGCAAAGACCCGCTTATTTCATCTGGGGCTGTGCGGATAACGTGTTTACCGAAGAATGGGGTAGATCCTGGGCTACCAGGATGGGCGGCACGTTTGACCCGATCCAAGATGCAGGACATTTTTTACAAAACACCCACGGTCACGAGGTGGCAGATACGTTGTTAGCTCGGATTGACGGCGAGCCCTAGCCGGGCCTAGTCGCTGTCTGTGTATTAACAGATAAGCGTTTTTAAGACAGCGGAGGCACGCGCACCCAACCTTCCATCAGCGTGCGGGCACTGCGACTCATGCTTGCCTTGAGTACAGTCCAGCCTCCTTCTTGGTAACTAGCCTCGGCGCCGACCCGAAGGGTGCCGGAGGGATGCCCAAAACGCACCGACGTTCTGTCGCCACCGCCTGCTGCTAGATTCACCAGTGTGCCAGGTACTGCCGCGGCAGCGCCAATGGCGACGGCAGCGGTGCCCATCATTGCGTGATGTAACTTGCCCATCGATAGAGCCCTCACCAGCAGATCGATATCGGATTTTTCGATGGCTTTACCGCTGGATGCGACATAATCGGCGGGCGGTGCCACGATGGCAATCTTGGGCGTGTGTTGGCGACCGCTGGCCTCCGCCGGGTCTTTAATCAGACCCATGGCGACCGCGCCGTGGGCGCGCAGTGTTTCAAAGGTATCTAATAGTTGGGTATTGCTGTTGATGTCCGCTTGTAGCTCTGTGCCAGTAAAGCCAAGATCGCTAGCATTTAAAAAAATGGTTGGGATGCCTGCGTTGATAAAAGTTGCCTGAAAGCTACCGATGTCTGGCACGCTTAGGGTATCGATCAAGTTGCCTGTAGGGAACATCGCGCCATCGCCATCATCTGCAGGATCCAAGAAGTCCAATTTTACTTCCGCCGCGGGAAAGGTAACGCCGTCGAGTTCGAAGTTCCCCAACTCAATGACTTCACCATTTGCGATAGGGATATGGGCGACAATAGTTTTGTTGATGTTCGCCTGAAAAATTCGAACTTCAGCGATACCATGGTCAGGGACCTTATCCGGATCTAGCAATCCTTGATTAATTGCAAATCCGCCAACGGCGGCCGATAGGTTGCCACAATTGCCGCTCCAATCAACGAAGGCTTGATCGATAGAAACTTGTCCAAAGAGATAATCAATATCGTGATCAGGACGCGCGCTCTTGGAGACGATCACAGTTTTGCTGGTGCTTGAGGTTGCGCCGCCCATACCATCAGTTTGCTTCCCGTAGGGATCCGGGCTACCAATGACCCGCAGTAGCAGCTCGTCTCGGACTGAACCCGGATTTTGGGCAGCAGCAGGCAGGTCATTGAGATTGAAAAAAACCCCTTTGCTTGTACCGCCCCGAATGTACGTTGCAGGCACTTTAATCTGTGATAATGACATTGAATCTTCCCCGCTAACCGTTAGCGCTTTTGGTTTCTAGAAAATCTTGTGCGAAACGCTGCAACACGCCACCTGCTTCATAGATCGAAACTTCTTCTGCTGTATCGAGGCGACAAAGCGCTGAGAAAGTTAAAGTTTCACCATTGGCTCGCTGCATCGATACATTGAGCGAGGCGCCAGGAGTGATGTCACCGCTGACCGAAAATTGCTCAGATCCATCGATTTCGAAGGTGTGTCGGGTATTGCTTTCGGTAAATTCCAAAGGCAGGACACCCATGCCGATTAGGTTGGTGCGATGAATGCGTTCAAAGCCTTCGGCGATAATGACCTCAACACCCGCCAGACGAACGCCTTTGGCTGCCCAGTCTCGGGAGGAACCTTGGCCATAATCTGCACCAGCAATAATGATCAGGGGCTGCTCGCGTTGCATATAGGTTTCTATGGCTTCCCACATTCTGACGACCTTATTATCGGGTTCAACCCGAGTCAGAGAGCCTTGCTGAACCTCGCCTTCAACAAGCGCCATTTCATTAATGAGTTTTGGATTTGCGAAAGTCGCACGTTGAGCCGTGAGATGATCGCCTCGATGGGTGGCATAGGAGTTGAAGTCTTCCTCGGGCAGTCCCATTTTGGCGAGATATTCGCCGGCCGCACTGTCCAATAAAATAGCATTTGACGGTGATAAATGGTCGGTTGTGATGTTATCGCCAAGGACCGCGAGCGGGCGTAGATTTTTAAGATTTCGGGGCCGAGCTAAGGCACCTTCCCAATAAGGCGGTCGGCGGATGTAAGTGCTTTCTGGCCGCCAGTCGTAAAGTGGGTCAGTAACATTGCTGACATCTTTAACTTTGATAAACATGGGATCATAAACTTTGGTGAAATGCTCGGGTTTCACACTTTCCGATACGATTCGGTCGATCTCTGCATCAGTTGGCCAGATATCGGCAAGCGTAATCGGTTTGCCCTCAGGCGTAGTCCCTAAGCTGTCTCGTTCAATATCAAATCGGACGGTCCCTGCAATGGCGTAAGCAACAACCAAGGGCGGTGAAGCCAGAAACGCTTGCTTGGCATAGGGATGAATACGGCCATCAAAGTTACGATTGCCCGATAGGACCGCGGTCGCGTAAAGGTCTCTGTCAATGACTTCTTTTTGAATAATAGGGTCGAGTGCACCACTCATGCCGTTACAGGTGGTGCAAGCAAACGCAACGATACCAAAGCCGAGTTGTTCTAGCTCAGTTAAGAGATTCGCTTCTTCTAGGTAGAGCTGTACGGCCTTGGACCCCGGGGCGAGGGAAGTTTTCACCCACGGTTTGCGGGTCAAACCCAAAGCATTGGCTTTCTGGGCCAGCAGTCCCGCAGCGATGACGTTTCTAGGGTTCGACGTATTGGTGCAAGAGGTAATGGCCGCGATAATGACGGCGCCATCAGGCATCTCGCCAGCCGCATGCTTGGTGTCGCCGGTAATTCCAGCTTCAGCGAGTGCGTTGGTCGCGACTCGTCGGTGCGGATTCGATGGCCCTGCCATATTGCGACCAACAGATGATAGGTCGAAGGTGAGCACTCGCTCATACTCGGCGGTCTCGAGCGCATCTGCCCATAGGCCTGTTGCCTTAGCGTAGGTTTCAACGAGGTGGACTTGCTCAGGATCACGACCCGTAAGTTTCAAGTAGTCGATGGTCTTGTCGTCGATGTAAAACATCGCGGCAGTCGCACCAAACTCTGGGGTCATATTTGAGATGGTCGCTCGATCACCGAGGGTAAGCGCAGCGGCCCCCGTACCGAAGAATTCGAGATAAGAAGATACGACTCGAGCTTCTCTTAAAAACTCCGTCAAGGCCAATACGATATCAGTGGCTGTAATCCCCGGTTGGCGTTCGCCGGTGAGTTCGACGCCAACGATATCGGGTAAACGCAAGTACGAGGCACGCCCCAGCATGACACTTTCAGCCTCGAGTCCGCCAACCCCGATCGCAATGACGCCCAGTGCATCGACATGAGGGGTGTGGCTGTCGGTGCCGACTAAAGTATCGGGAAAAGCGATGCCATCTTGGGCGTGAATGACGGGTGACATGCGCTCTAGATTGATCTGATGCATGATGCCATTACCTGGCGGAATCACATCGACGTTTTCGAAGGCCGTTTTGGTCCAGTTAATAAAATGAAAGCGGTCGTCGTTGCGCCGGTCTTCGATAGCTCGGTTTTTCTCAAAGGCATCTGGTTCAAAGCCGGCGTGCTCGACCGCGAGTGAATGGTCTACGATCAATTGCGTAGGTACTACTGGATTGACTTGAGCCGGGTCACCGCCTTTGGCAGCTATTGCATCCCGCAGACCGGCGAGGTCAACGAGGGCGGTCTGTCCCAAAATATCGTGGCAGACAACCCGGGCGGGGTACCAAGGAAAATCAAGATCGCGCTTGCGTTCGATAAATTGCCACAAAGCGGCGTCAAGGATTTTTGGGTCTGCCCGTCTGACAAGGTTTTCAGCAAATACCTTGCAGGTATATGGCAGGGTTTGGTACGTCCCAGGCGCCAATTTTTCAATCGCGGCCTCGGCACTGAAATAACTTAAAGTGGTACCGGCTAGGGCAGTTTTATATTGGTTGTTCATCATGTCGTTATATCCCAAGTGATCAGCGAGGTAGGGTCAAGTAAAGATGGATGAAAGGTAATCCTAAAAAGCGTTAGCGATTTTAGCTTTTGTTTCGATGCGGGTTGTCTCGATACCGGTGCAAGTCCTAGGTCAACAAAAGGCGCGTGACGTGATGATACCGCAACTCGGCGTAATCGTCCCCAGATCTGATCTGAATTGTGGATATCTGTTCTTGGCTGCATTGAAACAGGGCAAGATATGCTCGATGATGGTGGACAAAGGAAAATTTGCGAACCCACCAACGGCATTCATCTGCCGTTGGTCTTGAACGGTACCCGGAGACAACTATGAACGCTAATTTGCCGATACCTGAGACCGAGTTGATCGCCGCTGCAGCGCGTTTAGTGCCCGAGTTAAAGACCCGCAGTCGAGAAATTGATCAAGCGCGACAATTGCCGCAAGATCTGGCGGCAGGGCTTGCGAGTTTAGGGTTTTATCGATTGGTGGTGCCACCAGAATTGGGCGGCTTAGGGGTTTCGCCTGCAACCTTTTGTAGAATCTGTGAAACGTTGGCAGCGGGCAATGGCAGTACAGCTTGGTGCGTTTTTATTGGCGCCACGTCCCAGTATCTTTTTGGCGCGCTGCCTGAGGATCTGTTGAACGACATGTTGCAAGATCCCAATGTCATTACCAGCGGTGTCTTCGCCGATAGTGGCACAGCCCAGTTTGAATCCAGAGACGGCAATCCAGGTTACCGGGTCAATGGTCACTGGCGATGGGGTTCGGGTTGTCGAAATGCTGCATGGATCTCAGGTGGTATCCATGAAGTCGACGACAAGGGCGAGCGGATTAACCGCTCGCCGGCATTGACTCGCGTATTTTTCAAACCCGAAGAGATTCAAATCCAGGATAACTGGCATGTCTCTGGAATGAAGGGGTCAGGCTCTAGTGATTATATCGCGGAGAATGTATGGGTTCCTGCGCACCGCCTAGCGGGTAATGTCGAGGAAACGCCCAACGCCAGTAAGCCCATCTACCAATTTCCAAAGTTTGCTCTGCTGGGTATTCCGATTGGCGCTATCTGTCTGGGCATGGCCAGAGCAAGCCTAGAAGAAGTCATTCGGGTCTCCAAAGAAAAGACGCCTCAGGGTAGTCGAAGACCCTTGGCCTTGAGGCCCTCGTTGCATATCGATATGGCTAAATCAGATACTGCTCTGCATGCGGCGAGCAGTCATTTTTATGCATGTATAGAAGCAGGCTGGCAGGCTGCTCAAACAGCGCCGGGAAGCCTTGAGGATCGGCGGATGATGCGCGCGGCGACAGTACATGCGGTTCAAACCTCTATTCAAGTCATCGATAGGATGTATTCCGTGATGGGGGGAACGTCCGTCTATGAGACATCTTGTCTTCAACAACACTTTCGAGACGTGCATGTAGCGTCTCAGCATATGATGGTGGGAGAACCTGTTATGGAGCTTGCGGGCAGAGTGCTGTTAGGCCTAGATGATGAAGCTTTGGGGCTTTAAGCTGTAAGGAGCTGGCAGATAATATGAATCAGCTACGCTTTGGGTTGGCGACCCCGACCACGCTTTGGGGCCTTGATTGGCTGGCGCGTCAGCAGCAATTGCAAGATATCGCTGCGGCCGGTTTTGACCAGGTTTTCCTGGCTGATCACGTGTCATTTCGAAACGGTTCTGGCGCTGATGGATTTGTTGAGGCGGCATCGCTGGCGCAACTGCATCCGTCTTTGGCGGTAATGATCAGTATATATCTGCTGCCTTTAAGGCACCCGCTTCCGGTGGCTAGACAGATCGCGTCGATGGCACGTACCGCCCCGGGCCGTTTTATCTTTGGTATCGGAATTGGCGGTGAGGACCCCCACGAACTTGAGGTTTGTGGGGTTGACCCTAAGATGAGAGGGCGACGGGCCAACGAATCACTTTCGATTATAAAAGGGTTGTTGGCAGGTGATACGGTCTCATTCAAGGGTGCGCAGTTTCAGGTAGATAAAGCCCGTATTCGGCCGACACCAGCGCTACCGGTCCCGATGATTGTCGGTGGCCGCTCTGACGCTGCCCTTGCTCGAACGGCCCAATTTGGTGATGGTTGGATTGGTGTTTGGTGCTCGGTAAAGCGATTTCAGCAAGCCATTGGTATCATCGCCGACAGAGCGCAAGAAGCGGGTCGAGCAGATGTTCAGTGGTTGCACGGTTATCAACCTTGGGTAGGTGTTGATGCAAAGCGCCCGGAGCGGGCCGAGGCTGCTGTTAAAACCGGTATGGAGGGTTTTTACAAAATCCCCTTTGAAAATTTTGCGCGTTATACGCCATCAGGTACGCCCCAACAAGTTGCAGAGCAGCTTGCGCCCTATTACGAAGCCGGTTGCCGAATGTTTAACATCAAAGTGTGTGCAGAGCATCCCGAAGAAGAAATTGCGCTGGGTGCGGAAGTTGTGACCTGCCTTAAAGGCATGGTCTCTGCGCCCCCGGATCGATAAAAAACCGATGGGTTCGCAGATATCTTGACCGCGCGGTAACCCTCGCGGCACTTGCTAAAGAGGGTAGCGATAGAGATGCAAGACGGCTCAGCTTACGACCCGACATAATGCCGTTGAGCGCGAATCTGCAGGCGGTTCACGGTCGCCATAAGAGCATTAAGAACCTTGGCCTGTCTGCCTATATGCTGATGCTTAAGTGATGAGATGGGCTCGCAATACGCCCATGATTACTCCGCATAATTCAGGAGACGAGATGTGATCGAAGTTTATCTAGCGAAGCAAATTGTCACCATGAATGCTTCTTTACCTCTGGCAACCGCAATTGCAGTCAAAGACGGTGATATTCTTGAGGTCGGCGATCTTGAAAGTTTGTCACCCTGGCTAATGCGATTTGACCATCGCATTGTTGATACCTATCAAGAAGCGACGATCGTGCCAGGTTTTATTGACCCCCACTTGCATCCGAGCATGGCGGCGGTGATTTTGCCGATGCATTTCATCACAGCGATGCCTTGGTCCCTACCTTGGGGGCAGGTCTTGCCATCGCTTACGCCTGAAGCCTTCGATCAACGTCTGTTAGAGGTCTGTACTGCCCAAGATGATGATGTTCTTATTATTTGGGGGCATCATGATTTGTGGCATGGGCCAATGACCCGGGCAAGGATCGAAGCGGTTGAAGCAAGGCGGCCGATTGTCGTCTGGAATCGGTCGTTTCATGAGCTTCACATGAACAGCGCCTGCATGGCGAGGCTTGGAATTACTGAGTCGCAGGTGGCAGATAGGCAACAAATCGATTTTGACGCCGGACGTTTCTATGAAAATGGTTTGGCTTATGCCATTCAAAAGCTTAACCCCATTATTCTTGCTGACGAGCGATTTGAGCTTGGGCTCGAGCGCCTAAAGCAAGTGGTGCATGCTGGCGGTCACACAACGATTGGCGATCTGGCAGTGGGATTGTTTGATTTCAAGCGAGAACTGAATGCCACCCGAGCAATATTTGAACATCCAAGTACACCTTTTCGAATTGAGCAGGTACCCCATGGCGCCGTGATCACGCACCAGCAACCCTTTGATGCCGTTGAGGCAGAGATTGAAAAGTTGATCGCGCAAAATAGCCCGAGATTACACTTTCGTAAGCGCGTGAAGCTGTTTGCTGATGGCGCTTTTTTTTCTCAGTTAGCGCAGTTGTTACCACCTGGGTATCTAGATGGGCATCAGGGCGAATGGTTGATGTCGCCGGAGCTGCTGGAGCGACAAATAAGACAATTTTGGCGGGCGGGCTTTCAAATCCATGTGCACGTCACGGGTGATATGGGGGTTGAAGTCGCGCTTGAATGCTTGGCCAAAGTACAAGCAGAGCATCCCCGATTTGAGCATGGATTCACTCTGGAGCATGTTGGTTACGCAACCCCCGAGCAGTTACAACGAGCTAAACATCTTGGTGCCTCGGTGTCCGCCAATATCTATTACTTGCACGAGTTGTCGGCGCGTTATGCCGAGTTATCGGTAGGCTACGAGCGCGCCTCAACGATGGGAAGGCTTCGAAGTAGTTTCGATTTAGGAATAACCACTGCGTTGCATTCGGATTTCACCATGGCACCAGCAGAGCCACTGCTCAATATGTGGGTGGCAGTAAACCGCGTAAATGCCCAGGGTGAGGTGATGGGCGAGCATGAACGACTCACCTCCGAGCAGGCGCTGGCGGCGGTTACCATTAATGCGGCAAAGATCTTAGGGATCGATACTTTTACCGGTAGTTTAAGGGCAGGAAAACGAGCGGACATGACGATCCTGTCGGATAACCCGCTTTTGGTGTCGTCTCATGCAATAAAAGATATTCGAGTCTTAGCAACCGTTTTCGAAGGTCAGTTAGCACCCTTGGAGACTGATGGCCCATCTGGAGCATGTGATGCTAACTAAAGCTGTACCGCTGACTGTGATAACCGGTTATTTGGGTGCAGGTAAAACGACCTTAATCAATAGGATGTTGCGGCAAGCCTCAGCGCCTTTCGCGGTAATTGTTAACGATCTAGGTGCACTCCCAGTCGATGCCGCGCTCATCTCTGCGGAGGCTGCATCGACCCTGACCCTAACCAATGGATGTGCTTGTTGCCAATTGCAATCCGATCTAAGCGCGCAGCTCACACAACTTCGTCAAGCAGGTTTTGGTGCTGTTGTGCTCGAAGCAAGTGGGGTGGCCAAAGCCACCAACCTAGTATCGATTACTAGCCAAGCTGATGGCTATCAACTGGCTAAAATCATCACGCTTGTCGATGCTACCGCCGTGCCGAGGTTAATGGAGGATCGATATTTAACTGGTGTCGTGGTGGAACAGATTAAAGCCGGTGATAGCGTCTATCAGACTAAGGCTGGTCCCGAAATTACACCAAGTTTGTTAGCCCTGCGAGCGGATGCTAGGTTTTTGTCCTCAGAGGGTCAGCTACCAGTAGACATTGACCCCTATCATTTGATTGAGCGATCTGCTTCAGCAAAGACGGTCGCGGTCACGCCGCAATTTCAGCACCGGGTGGTATACCCGAAGACTTCCTTGCAACCTGAGTCACTGAAGGTTTTTATTGACCGATCACCTGCAGTTCAACGGGTAAAAGGGTGGTTGGTTGTAGAATCGGGCACTTATCTAATCCAAGCGACTCGGGATAGGTTTGTCGCTCAGCCTGCCGCCGGTAATCACGGCGCAGGATTACAGTTCATTTGGCAGGGGACTGAGGCGCTTGATTTTTCTTCGATTACTCAAGAATAATGCTTGAGTCGTCTTCGCTTGGCATATTGCAGAGCCACTCGTTGGGCTTGGTTAAAGTCGCGTCAAAGACGTTAGGCAGGAGAGAATGCGACAGCGAGCGAGCGTTTGCGAGCACGGGTCAAAGGGCAAAGTTGGCACTGATAACCGGACAGTCATCTTGATCTGGACGTCAGAGATTTGATCAAAGCCTATAAAAATAGATCAAATGTTCTTAGCGCCATAAGTCGTTGCGCAGGCTGGCGCCAAGCGTCTCACTAGCTTGCAATCTATTGCCAACGATCAGGAGTTAGTATGTTCTACCTGGGACTTGTATTATTTTTTGGGACGCATGGACTACTTTTGTGG